>CAZXDV010000084.1:0-11671 GCA_964639535.1 uncultured Enterobacteriaceae bacterium
AGTACTTTTTGGACCGCAAAACCGGGATGGGGCTATGCCCCTTCCCGGTTTTTTTTGCGCATGCGCCATGGATTAACAGGATTATTTCGTATTAATGACACTTTTTTTGATAGAATCCCTAACCCCAAAACGGGCCTGTAGCTCAGTTGGTTAGAGCAGTGGACTCATCAAAATGGTGCGTTCACATCGAAAGATGTGAAATGAACGGGATGAATTCAGGGAAACCTTAACAGCCTTGCTGCTGGTAACCCTGAGCCAAGCCGAAGGTACACCTTCGGAAGGTGCAGAGACTACCTGGGAACTTTAGTGTTCTTAATCACAGGCAAGAGCGTCCCGCGCCCTAACAACCTGGTTGAGGGTGATGAGATAGTCCGCTCCTGTTGGAAACATCAGGATAAAGTGAATCCATTGGTCGTAGGTTCAAGTCCTACCGGGCCCACCAATTACCACCGGGAAGGTACTCGGTAAATGCGAGGCAAAAAAGATGAGTGAACTATTTGGAGATGCACACAGGAGTTTGCAGGATGAGTTCGAAACTCGAAACCTGGCAGACAGGATTATAGAACTGGCTTGCAGCCCGACCATCGAAGATGAGCACCGCGGGTTTATTGAAAGCCGCGACATGTTTTTCCTCGCCAGTGTCGACGCGAACGGGAGTCCGACCGTGTCCTACAAAGGCGGTGACGTGGGTTTTCTTCGTGTCGTTGATGACAAGACCCTGACCTTTCCCTGCTATGACGGAAACGGCATGTATCTATCAATGGGTAACATCGATGCCAGTGGCAAAATCGGCCTGCTGCTGATTGATTTTGAAAACCCACACCGCATGCGTATCCAGGGGACTGCTGAGTTGTCACGGGATCCCGAGCTGGTTGGTTCCTACAAGGAAGCACAGCTGGTGGTCAAGATTACCGTGGATCAAATTTTCCAGAACTGCCCTCGCTATATCCATCGCTACCAGCGACTGTCACAGTCCCGCTACATACCAAGGGATGACCAGGAAACACCAATGGCAACCTGGAAACGCATCGACCTGATGCAGGACGTGATCCCCGAAGCCGATCGCGCAAAAGTAGACGCTTCCGGTGGCACCATGCCCATCGAAGAGTGGTTTGAGAAAGTCCAGACCGGCGCAGAAGACGCCTGATTAACCGTGTTTAAACATAGCCTGCAAATATTGCGGGCTATGTTTCACTTCATTCCTGTAGCTATTCAGGTGGCGGGCAAACATTAATCCTGCGGCCCGGCCAACTCCCTGCTCTCTTTCCAGTACATAAATAACCACGCAGCCACTGCGATCCTGACCAGCGGCTGCAGGTAGGGGTAGATCCATTCATAACACCAGGCGACCGGTGCTGAAAGAAATGCGGCGCCAAGGTAATAGCTTGTAAAGGCACCGAGGCTGAGGGCACCGATGAATAGATAGGCGATTCCCAGCCAACGTGAAATACCCTTCTCTCTTGTCATGGCAATACCGTAAAGCAATGAGCCCATGGCAAAGCCGTAAAGCAGTACAAAATACTTGCTATCCGATATTGCATCGCTGCCCTTGATAAGGGCGAGGAAGATGTCCCTGCTCATTTCATCCTGTGCTGCCATGTATGCCGGCCGCCAGTACTGGTTAAGGGCATCAATAAGAAATGCCTGCTGCGACATTTCAGTTACGGCCCACACCAGCATGAAGAACGTCCCCGTGACAATCTCCAGTGGATACTTTTTAACTAACAGGGCAGCAATACCAAGCGCTGCTATAAAGTTAAACTGCGGATGAAAAAACAGGATCCATAACTTCGCGGTATAGAGATTATCCTTGTAAAGAAGAATAGTATTCTGCGTATCCACCGTGGAAGATGCGGGAAGAAATACCAGTAGCGAGGTGGTTATCGCCCCCAGTAATGAACAGGCTGCAGCACACAGAACCAGGTTCCTGTAGTTTGAGCTCATGGCATGAAAGATTAGCAGAAAACGCTTCAGCGCTATACAGTTGTATATTTTATGCTAACGTTCAGGCAGCTAATACATCACCGGGGCAAAAGTTCACTTGATGAGCGATAGGGCACGACAATTACTTGATCATAGCCTGGCATGGGATAACCACGGCTGCATGCCGCTCAGGGGTGACGACACTGAATTTCTTCCTCAACTGTCGCGCTACCGCGAGTCCGGTTTTGACGTGGTATCACTGAATGCCGGCTTTGATGGAATGCCCTGGGAAAACACCTTGCTGGTGCTGGCAAACATTCGTCACTGGATACGTGAACACGCGGATGATTACATGTTGCTTGAATCCGTCGAGGATATTCACCGGGCAAGACGAGAAAACAAGCTGGGTGTGTTTTTTGACCTTGAAGGTGGCTGTGTGCTGGCCGACCAGCTCAGCATGGTGAAATTGTATTACGATCTCGGCGTGCGCTGGATGCTCATCGCCTATAACAGGAATAACTCCCTCGGTGGTGGTTGCCAGGATGAAGACAGCGGTCTTACCGAGTTCGGTCGCCGGGTCATCGACGAAATGGCCCGCGTGGGTATGGTGACCTGCTGCAGTCATACAGGTTATCGCACGGTGATGGACGTGATGAACTATGCCACGCAGCCGGTGATCTTTTCTCACTCCAACCCCCTCGCACTGCACGAGCATGCTCGTAACATTCCCGACGATGCCATTGAGGCCTGTGCCAGGACCGGTGGGGTTGTCTGCCTGAATGGCGTGGGTATTTTTCTGGGCGAGAATGATTCAAGCACGCAAACCATCACTCGTCACATCGATTACGTGGTGCAGAAAATTGGTGCATCGCACGTGGGGATCGGTCTCGACTACTGTTTTGATATGCAGGAACTGGATGATTACGTCAGGGAAAACCCGGCGCTATTTCCACCGGACAAGGGTTACGTGGATGGCATACGCTTTGTTGAACCGGAACAGCTGCCGGAAATGGTGGAAGCTTTGATAAAGCTGGGTTACAGCGACGACAATATCAGCGGCATCCTCGGGGGAAATTTATTGAGAGTCGCTGAGCAGGTCTGGAAGTAGTTATCGAGACTCAGGACGGCCAGATAAAATCTTCAACAAGCCCTTCCATTCCCGGTAGTTCACATTTCACCACCTCACCCTTGCGGATTATGACGGGAAGTGCAGCACCGTCGTTTTCCAGCAAACCAATATCTTCAAGGGGATTTCCATCCACCAGTAGCACATCGGCAAACGCCCCTTCCTTTATACAACCGAGACGCTCTGGCTCCATCAGTATCTCTGCATTGGTAGACGTTGCCTGCTTGAGAATCTCAAAAGGTGTGAACACCGATTTTCGAATGGCGAACTCGGTGCATTGCTTGACGTGCTGTGGACCAAGAAGATCAGTACCCAGGCCCAGCTTTACCCCGGCATCCCGCATGATGGCCAGGCTATCAACGGCCTGTTCATAAACCACCGCCATCTTTTCCTGGCTCACGGGGGGCAAACCATATTTCTCTCCGTCTTCGTGCAGCGAATGTATCACGGCACAGGTAGGCACGATGTAGGCATCCGTACCGGCGACATATTCTGCGGTCTCCTTATCGATCAAGGTGGCGTGTTCTATGCAACGTACGCCAAACTCGACACAGCGACGTACGGCTTCGGCCGGGTGACAGTGGGCGGACACATAGGTTTCCTGCCGGCTGCACTCATCCACCGCGGCTCGAATCTCTTCCTCGGTAAATTGCGTGTGGTGCAGGGGATCATTGGGGCTGGCGACACCGCCGGAGCCCATGATCTTGATACAATGTGAACCCTTGCGTAGCTCATCACGCACAGCGCGACGCATCTCCCAGGGATCATCCACGATACGTGTCAACTTGCTTGAATGACCTCCGCAGTTGCACAGGTGTTCATTCGGATCAATTTCCCAGCCGGGGCGCATGTCGCCATGGCCCCCTGTCTGGGACATGATCTTGCCGGCGTAATAAAAGCGGGGTGCTCGTACCATACCGTGTTCAATAGCGCGCGAAACGCCCACGTCTCCGCCACCGATATCACGAATAGTGGTAAAACCACGCATCAGCGTACTGCTAAGAAATACATGCGCATACTGGGCTATATAGGTTTCCGGCATGCGTGAAAGGGCTGACACATCGAGCGTAGGTATGTGCACATGAATATGGTTATCGATAAGACCCGGCATCAGGGTTCTACCTGCCGCGTCAATCACGAGATGACCGTCTTCCTTTATTGCGCCATTGGTAATCTCCTTGATTTCCCCCTCAGCGAGGAGAACGCTGGTAGCATCCGACAGAGCGTCATTATGACCATCAAAGATGTGTGCATTCTTAATCAATATGGATTCATTCATGATTTTTTCCTTACTCAACAATATCAGGACTGGCCGAGGTACGCGTGGAACACTCCGTCGGGATCGTACTTTTTCCTCAGTGCCTGCAAGCGTTGCCAGTTCTCTGGCGAAAAGCTGTCCCGGTATCGACCGGGGAAGCGGTCGCCTGCAATTTCATTCACATAGTGACCTTCACTGTAGGGTTTAACAAGCTCGTGATTTTTTTCAAGCCACGCGTAGTTTGCCTCGTCATCCTCTTCCCTGTCCCAGACAAGGTAGCTACCAAAAAAATGCCGTGCTATTCGTGAAAAGCAGGCGTTTTCATGCAGCGTAGTATTCATGGCGAGGGATCCAACAAAATGGGATCGTTCCGATGGTGTCTCCCTGAAGTGTTCAGCGACGCTGCCCAGCACGCCACCCAGGTCATTGCTCCAGTCCGTATCTACAGCGTAACGCCCGAGACCGGTATCCACGTTCTCAGGATAGTAGAGCTTGTTAAAAGAGCTCGGCTGGTATTCAGCCTTGAACACGCTTTTTCCCGCCAGCTCACTGCCAGCAAAAGGCATCAGCATTTGCTTTGCTTCTTCCTCTGAATCGGCAAAGGCATTGGCGCCGATAAAACAGATCTTTGCCTGCCCGGGCGGTGTACCAGCGGGAGCTTGCGGATTGTGCATAAGTAACAACAACAGCTCGACGCGGTCATCCTTTATCTCCACCAGTTTTTCCAGTGCCGCGCTTACTGTAGCCAGGTTTTCCAGGGGATGGATATACATGCTATTGAGAATATGTGCAGGCGCGGAATATAACTGTAATTCAAAGTTGGTCACTGCCCCGAAAAAACCTGGCCCGGCACCCCGTGCTGCCCAGAATAATTCCTGGTTTTGTGAGGCGCTGGCCCGCACTTTTTTTCCATCCGCGGTGATCACATCCATGGAAATAATGGAATGACAGGCCGGACCACCCCAGTGAGCGTGGTTCCACCCCATGCCGCCGCCAAGCAGGTAGCCGCCGAGGGCGACACTTGGGCAATGGGCTGCGGGAAATGACAGGCCGTGCTTCGCTGCTTCTTCAACCAGTTGTACATTCCACAAGGCAGGTTGCACGTTTGCGGTTCTGCTGGCCGGGTCAATACTGACCTTGCGCATAAAGGAAAGATCGAGAAGGATTCCGTCGTCCCGAAGCACGCTCTTTGCCGAGTTATGACCGCTGCTACGCAGGGCAACCCGCTTGTTTGCAGCACGTGCATAGGCCAGTGCTTTCATCACGTCCTGTTCATTGTGTGCCTGTATGATGCCATCCGGGTAACGTGCCGGCTTATCGAGATGCCAGACCATGGACTGGCGCCAGCTCTCATAATTTTCATCACCACGGTGCACCATGTTGCCGGGTGTAGCGGGCCCTGCAGGGCTTGCCAGGGCATTACCCGAGCGCAGGTTCGCAACCGTACCCATGACGCCGAGACTTGCCAGGCGCTTGAGAAAATTTCTTCGTGTTGGATTTCGCGTCATTCTACTCACAGAGAGATTGTAGTTTTGCCTCGAGTCCTGTGCCATTCAAGAGTATAAAACTTTAATGGAATAGGACTATACTGGTTTATTACAAACCCTGGATTGGTTATGCATAATGGTATTTTTGGCGTAGCTGTGACCACATATTACGCTTTCACCTGCATTAAATGTCATAAAAGATTACATCATGAAGAATAAGCGACGAAGTGGCAAAGTGACCCGGCGAAATGAGATTAGCAAAAATATCGTTGCGAACCTGCCTCCCTATTATCAGCTGCAGGAAGATCAACCCTATGATGAGGAATTTGGGTTTCGGATTGAATCCATAGCCCCTGAATCTCACGGCCACAGGGACTATTGCCTTGTGCGCGACGGCCTGGCCGTCCTCATAGGCGACATGGAGCATGAACAGGCGCATAGCGACGCCTTCACCGGCCAGGATCTCATCAAGTTTCATTTCCGCTATAGCGGTAGCAGTGAGATCGGTGAGGAAGGCAGGGAACCGGATATTATCGAACCCATGACCTTTGGCGTGTTAATTCAGCCCTCCGGATTAAGGAAAGTTGAACACTTCCCCGAAGCCCAGCATGAACAATCCGTGACACTTTTGTGTGAGCCCGGGTTTATCGAGGACATCCTTGGTGATACGGATCTTAACTTTCCCGCCCCTATAAAAAACTTTCTCTGTGGCAAGAGCAAGGACATGTATCACTATGCAGTGAGGATGAGGCCGGAAATGTTCCAGGCAATAAAAACCCTTTTTGAATCTGAATATACCGGGAAACTGCGCCAGCTCCAGATTGAAGCCAAGGCACTGGATCTAATTTGCCTCACCCTCAACCAGCTATCGGATATGTGGGGTGAAGTGGAAAGGGATAGCCTGTATTTACGACGAAAAGACCTGGAACGGGTTTCAGAAATTTGTGAGATCCTTGATAACAGCCTGGTGGATGCACCTACCATCCCGGACCTGGCAAAAATGCTGTCATGGAATGAAACACAGCTCATGCGAACGTTCCGCCAGGCAGTGGGTATGACGGTGCACAATTACCTGCACAGGGCGCGCATGGAACATGCATATCAGCTCCTTTCCGGCACTGACCTGAGCATTACCCAGGTCGCCCTCGAAACCGGCTACGAGTATGCCAGTAATTTCGCTACCGCCTTTCGTCGCTATTTTAATTTAACACCCCGGCAGGTCAGGAGCCGGGATGACAGCAGCTTGCAATAAATAGTATCCGCTGAGTGCCCGGGCAGGACTATCCAATAAAAGTAATGTGGATTTGCATAAGCGGTTCCAGCCCACAAGCCATAGAATCAGGAAAAAAACGAGTTCCAGCTTGCGAGAACAGTACGACATCATTGTAGTGGGCGGCGGATCAGCGGGATGTGTGCTGGCAAACCGTCTATCGGAAGACAGCGAACAAAGCGTTCTTCTTATCGAAGCAGGTCGGTCCGACAAGCACCTTTATAGTCGTATCCCGGCAGCCAGTCCGCTGGCAATAGGTAGCCCCGACTTTAACTGGTTGTACCTGGCAGAACCCGACCCTTCTCGTAATAACAAGACCGATATGTGGCCTGCCGGAAAATGTATCGGTGGTGGCAGTGCAATCAACGGCATGATGTTTATTCGGGCTCATCCCTGGGATTTTGAACACTGGCACAAGCTTGGAAACGAGGGCTGGGCCTTTGAGGATGTACTACCCTATTTTAAACGCCTCGAAGATAACGAGCGGGGAGAAAACGAATACCGTGGAATTGACGGTCCGCAGGGTGTCAGTGAAGTTCGCTGCGCAATCTCCATCACTGACACCTGGATAAAGGCAGTACAGCAGGCAGGTTTTGCTCGCTCGTCAGATCTGAATGGCGCAGAGCCGGAAGGTGTAGATTACTGCCAGCTCTCTCAGAAGAACGGGCTACGTCATTCCACCGGGCACGCCTACCTGTGGCCAATACTAAAAAAGAGGGCCAACCTGGAACTGAGCCTTGAGACCCCGGTGCAGGAAGTTATCACCTCCGCTGGACGGGCTACGGGCGTAAAGGTACAGCAGGGGGAAGAAAGCGTAACAATCACGGCTGCAAAAGGCGTGATTCTCAGCGCGGGAGCCATCGCCTCTCCCAGGATATTGATGCTTTCCGGTATCGGCCCCTCCAGCGAACTGCAGTCCCACGGAATTCAACCCAGGCTGGACTTGCCCGGCGTCGGGCAAAACCTGCAGGAGCACCCTGCCATTGATCTTGATATTCGGGTTACTGCCCCCACTCTCAGCAGCGACAGGGGGTTATTCAGGAACATGGTGCATGGTCTTGATTTCCTGTTCAGGCGTCGTGGTCCACTAACAACGCCCATCGGGCACGCCCAGGCACTCGTAAAAACGGAGCCTGCTCTTTCGGCGCCCAATATCCAGCTGATCCTGACCCCCTTCTCATTTGATCGCTCTGCCGAGGAACTCAGGATATCCAGTAACAGGGACATGGGCTTCGCCGTGGGCCTGATGCGTCCAAGAGTAAGGGGAACGATACAGCTACGCTCATCCGATCCAGCACACCATCCCCTGATTCGACACCAGCTGCTGGGTAATGACGAAGACACGAGGGAATTACTTGACGGGCTTCGCCTGGCTAGAAAAATCATAAACCAGGATGTGTTTAAACCTTTCCTGGTGAAGGAACTCTTCCCCGGTGAAAACATCTCGCAGGATGAAGAGCTGGAGTCCCTGGTTCGTGACAGGGCATTTCCCATGTACCATCCCGTTGGGACCTGCATGATGGGGACAGGTAAGATGGCAGTTGTAGATAACACGCTCAAGGTGAAAGGCATGGATAACCTGTGGGTGGTGGATGCTTCCATCATGCCAACACTGACCTCGGGAAATACAAACGCAACGGTGATTATGATCGCCGAAAAAGCCAGTGACCTGGTTAAAGCAGAATTGAAGAAGGCTTGAAAACCGAATGAGGGCCTGTCATTGAAAGAAAACAACACGGCACCGACAATTGACGACATTCGCGAATGCGCAAAGCGTATTTCGCCCTACGTCATAGAAACCCCTGTATTTGAATGGTCCGGGGATCTCCTGGCCAATTACTTTGGCAAGGATTCAAGAATTCACCTGAAGCTCGAGCTTTTCCAGCGAACCGGTACCTTCAAGGCCCGTGCTGCGATCAACAACGTGCTCGCCCTTGATGATTCACAGCGAAACACCGGTATTACTGCCATGAGCGCCGGTAACCATGCCATCGCCACAGCCTACGCGGCGAAATGCCTCGGTGTGCATGCAAAGGTAGTCATGCAGGCCAGCGCCAATCCTGCGCGGATTGATGCTGCAAAGACACTCGGCGCTGAGATCCTCATGGCCAAAGATGGTCCAACAGGCTTTGCCATGGTCGAGGACATCGTTAAATCTGAAGGTCGCGCCTTTATTCATCCCTTCGACGGTAAACGTGTTTCCGAGGCGACCGCCACCTGTGGCCTGGAACTACACCATGCCCTTCCCGATCTTGATGCGGTGGTCGTGGCGGTAGGCGGCGGTGGGCTTTGTTCCGGGCTGGGCACCGCGATCAAGCTCCTCAACCCCGGCTGCAAGGTGTACGCAGTAGAGCCCGTTGGTGCGGCAGTCATGCAGGCAAGCCTGGAAGCTGGCAGTGCTCAACGGATCCCCGAGGTGAACACCATCGCCGACAGTCTTGGACCACCCATGACGGAAGCTTATCCCTTTGCTCTTTGCCAGCGAGTGATCGACGAACTGGTGCTGGTGTCTGACGATGAACTGGCTGCAGCCTGTGCCCTGCTATTTGACCAACTAAAGCTCGCGGTGGAACCGGCTGGCGCGGCTGCCACCGCCGCTGCCTTCGGTCCCCTGCGCGAAAAAATAGCGGGCAGGAAGGTCGCACTGATTGCCTGTGGGAGTAACATGGACGCAGAAGGCGTCTCCACCCTGGTTAGCCGTGGAAAACAGGCCCTGGCCAGGGGCGTACTGGCAGCATGACACGTGACTGACGACAGGCCCATGCTAGTCTCGGGGGAACGCACCCTCGACAGGGCAGAACTAGTCTCCCTGGGCGGCCGGGCTGCTTCAGGATTAATTAGTGCAGGAGTAAAAGCGGGTGATGCCGTTGCACTTATCCTGAGAAATGATTTTCCCTACTTTGTCATGCACGAGGCTGCGCGCTACGGGCCATTTGACATGGTACCGGTGAACTGGCACCTGAACGCTGCTGAAATTGGATACATCCTGGAAGACTGTGACGCCAGGGCGGTAGTGATACACGAGGACCTGCTGCAGCAGGAGCTCCTGCCATTTATTGAAGATTTAACTGTCATCGTGGTTCCCACGCCCATCGAAATCGAGCAGGCCTATGGCAGGAAAAACACCTGGAATAGCGGCGCGATAAGTTTCCTCCCCTGGCAGGACTGGTTACAGGGCTGTTCCAGGCACGAGGAGCCTGTTTTACCCTTTTATTCTCCACTGTTCTATACATCAGGTAGCAGTGGTAATCCAAAAGCCGTGCTCCGCGATAAATTGTCAGCGGAGGAAGCGCAGAAAATTGGCCAGAGAACTGCCTTTGCATGGGGCTTTGATAAAAAGGTCAGCTGTTCCGTGATGACCGGCCCGCTATACCATTCTGCACCCAATGGTTATGCCAACATGGTCCTGCAGGCTGGCGCGACGCTTGTCTTGCAGGCCAGGTTTGATGCTGAACAGTTATTACAATACATAGAGCAATTCAAAGTTTCCCACCTGCACATGGTACCCACCATGTTTGTTCGCCTGCTGGCATTAGCCGCAGAGGTTAAAGAAAAATATGACCTGTCGTCCCTTGTGCATGTCAGTCACGGCGCAGCGCCCTGCCCCCCGGATGTGAAACAACAGTTGATCGAATGGTGGGGCAATGTCATCTACGAATACTATGCGATGACCGAAACCGGCATCATCACCTGCTGTGACAGCAAGCAATGGCTCGCGCATCCGGGTTCGGTAGGCTGCGCTGCACCCGGTGTCAGCCTGGAGATAAGAGACAAAGAAGGCAATCCATGTAAAGCTGGTGAGACTGGAACAATATGTGCCAGGCATGAAAGCACTGGCCACGTCAATTACCGCAGGCAGGATCGTGGCAACGGGGAACTGGTGCAAAAAGGATACCTGGTAACTGGCGATATAGGTTACCTTGATGAAGACGGCTTCCTCTACATTTCCGATCGCGAGTCGGACATGGTGATATCAGGTGGTGTAAATATATACCCTGTCGAAGTTGAGAAAGTGCTTATTAATTACAAGGGTGTAAATGACTGCTGCGTACTCGGGGTACCTGACCCGGAGTTCGGCGAAAAACTCGTGGCATTTATCGAGGCAGACGATGAATTAGAGGATGGTGAAATTCGATCTTACCTTGAAGATAAGATAGCAGCCTTCAAGATACCGAGGGTTATACAGAAAGTATCGAAGCTTCCCAGGGAAGATTCCGGCAAGATCAAGAAAAAGAAATTGAAAGAAGCGTTTATTCAACAGCAAAAAAGTGCTTAAGCTTGCACGCTGCCCTGTAGCCAGCGAAACCTGGCAGGCAGGTTAAAAAGTGAGGACAACATGGTAAACACGTCACTGGGCAAAAAAACACTTATCGCCTACGCTGCACCCGGCCTGCCAATCGCGGTACTTGAAATGCCGCTGATCATTTACATCGTACCGTTTTACGCGGCTGAACTTGGTGTAGAACTCGCTGCCATTGGCGGTATTTTTCTCATCGCTCGCCTGTGGGACGCTGTCACCGATCCTCTTATAGGAAACCTGACCGATCGAACACGCTCACGCTGGGGCAGGCGAAAACCCTGGTTGATCGTTGCCACTCCCCTGTTGA
>CAZXDV010000085.1:0-11559 GCA_964639535.1 uncultured Enterobacteriaceae bacterium
CTTCGCCCCTTCCTTGCCTTTTTTCAGCACGTTTGCCGCGCCATCCTTGATGCCCCCCAGGACCGAGCCGATAGCCTGGTTCATTGAGCCCATGATCTCGCGCGCCGCTTCGGCTGGCGATGCACCACCCTTTTCTTTTCCAATATCCTTAAGGTGAATATCCGGCATTGGTAATGAAAGTGCCTTGCCTTCAATTAGCTTGAAGCTCGCGCCGACCTTGGCATCCTGCACCCGCAGATTTTCAATAACAATCTTTGGCGCGCTTGACTCGTCCTCGCCGCCCGCTTCACTTTCACCGGTATAGGCCTCAACATTTTTCAGTAGCGCATCAAAATTACTCACGCCATCAAGCTTTTCAAAAATGATATCCGGTTCCATAACGAGGATGTCCTTAATCACGATGGGCTGACTTGTAATGGAATCCAGGTCAAGGCGCAGCTGCAGATTTGTAACTTTCATGGCATGCTCGGTCTTGTAGCCCTTCGGATTTCCAATCTTCAGACCGCCAAGACCGGCCGTGCCGTCGGTAATATCAAGGTTAACTTTTTGCAGGCTGACTTCGGCCTGCAGGATATCGCTGCCATAGGTCTGTATAGCAGTCTTGATTGCCGACTCCAGGGAATTGAGGGATTTGTAAACAACAAAACCGATTCCAACAAGAAGTAGCAGAAATATAGGAAGAATGATGTAGCGTTTTTTCATTTTAATTTTCTCATGGCACAAACCTGCACAGAGCCGGAGATATCCAGTGATACATTTACATGAATGATAGTGTGCTTGAGATGAGGAGGCCAGTCACTTGCCTGCGGATCAGCAAGTTGTCTCCTGCTTCGATTTTCGAGTAGCCCGAAAAACGATAAATCAGGCGGCTTTTTGCGTCAGGTTACCTTGTTCAACCGACTTCTTGCCAGTGACCTCGGGTATTTCTTCTCCCGGCATTGACTCCCTGTTTCGCCGGGCCTTGTTCCCCAGCTCTGCCATGTATTCAAAGCGATTGATAATAAGACGACAAATGAGGATCAATAACGCGTAACTGACGAGAAACATTATTATTTGTAGTGTCATAAGCCTTTCCTGTCCTTATTCGTAGTTATACCTGTTCACCCGGTGAATGCTTCCCTCACCAGTGAC
The DNA here is from genome assembly GCA_964639535.1 of uncultured Enterobacteriaceae bacterium. Classification (GTDB taxonomy): domain Bacteria; phylum Pseudomonadota; class Gammaproteobacteria; order Eutrophobiales; family Eutrophobiaceae; genus WLWS01. The sequence goes on from CAZXDV010000085.1 coordinate 1,132, forward strand.
AGTTTTGCCGGTTTACCGGTCTTGCTTGTCAGCTATTAACGACATGCTTAACTATCCTGCTGAAACCGTCGCTCCCAGCGACTTGACTGCGCCTCCGCGCCAGGTACCGAATCCCGCTGAATACCCGCTCGTGAAACCCCGTTATTTTCAGGGTTATGCATCACTTTCTTCAGGTGGTTGGCCCATGCCTTCCTCTGGGCCTGAACCACGTTCGCGTTCAACTTGTTCATGCCGGTTACTCCTGGTTTCAGGACTACATGGGTAATGAGGCAGAATCTGTGCCAGTTCCCGGCCTTTAAAAACCTTTTTTAAAAAGTGTGACGCAGTCGATCATTTGACCTACCACGCCAGGCAATCAGCGATCGGCCCGGTGTGTGCAAGGAGGGAATTGAGTGTGACTGGATACGCCAGGAGCTTGCTGGATATGCAAGTCTTGCTGATTTGGAACTCGAGTTACTTTTTCTGTTTCTTCTGGCTGGTGCCTGGATCCATGTCCATGCCCACCTCGCGGCAAAGTGCACGAACATCTTTCTCTTCCAGTTCCCAGTATTTACCGGGTCGCTTTGAACGCGGCAGGATGTATGGACCAAAGCGGACACGCATAAGACGGCTGACCTGTATCCCCTGTGATTCCCACAGGCGTCTCACCTCCCTGTTCCTGCCTTCCATGATTACAACGTGGTACCAGTGGTTGGCACCTTCTCCGCCGGAATCAACAATATCCGTAAAGCGGGCAAACCCATCTTCCAGCTTTACCCCTTCCAGCATGGCATTCAACCTGGAAGGAGCAACTTCACCAAGAACACGCACTGCATATTCCCTCTCTACCTGCTGTGAGGGATGCATCAGGCTATTGGCCAGTTCGCCGTTGTTAGTAAAAAGCAGGAGACCAATGGTGTTTACGTCCAGCCTGCCAATATTTATCCAGCGTCCGCTGCCCATCCTGGGAAGGTTGTCAAAAACCGTTTTCTTGATGTTTGGATCGGAACGGGAACAAACCTCACCGGCCGGCTTGTAATAGGCAAGAACCCGTGTCTTGAGTTTCGCAGCATCCTTTAGCCTGATGGCCCGGTTATCTATCTTGACCTTATCCCGCGTGGTAATTCGATCTCCGATTCGGGCTGGTTTACCGTTGACCTTGACCCTTCCTTCCTCGATCCATGATTCAATCTGTCGACGTGAACCCGCCCCTGAACGGGCAAGTACCTTTTGAATGCGTTCTGACTCAGCCTCTTTTTTCGCGGGCCGATTCTTGTCTTGCACGATGCGGGCGTGCTCAGTTACTGAAGGGAACGACGTTATCTACCGAATCATCCTCTTCCTGCTCACCGGCCTCTTCTTCACTGTGAACCTGGTCGTCGGCAGTACTTTCTTCGGTACCGGTCTCGGATGCTGCTTCCTCGTCGTCCGTTTCTATCGCAGGATTGTCTATGACTTCCAGCGCCGGACCGCTTTCCTGATCGGCATTCGCTTCTTCACCAGCCTCGTTTTCCTGGCCGCTTTCAGCAGCAGCTGTTTCCTCGAGTCCTTCAAAAAGGTCCGGGTTAAGCTTGTCGAAATCTTTAATTTCTGCGAGTGACGGTAAATCAGAAAGTTTCTTCAGGTTGAAGTAGTCTAGAAATGTTTTCGTGGTGGCCAGTAATTCAGGTTTGCCGGGTACATCACGATGACCTACGACGCGGATCCATTCTCTTTCCTGCAGGGTCTTGATAATGCTTGAGCTGATGCTGACCCCACGAATATCCTCGATTTCTCCGCGCGTGATGGGCTGCCTGTAGGCAATAATCGCCAGGGTTTCCAGCAATGCCCGGGAGTAGCGCTGTGGCTTCTCATCGAATAATCGATTCACCCAGTCTGCATACTCGCTTCTTACCTGGAAGCGAAAACCGCTCGAGACTTCCTTCAATTCAATTCCACGTTCGCTGTACTCTTCCTGGAGTTCGCTCAAGGCGCTGCGAATCTCGGCCTTGTCCGGTTGCTCTGCATCCTTCTCAAACAGTGAAGCAAATCGGCTAACGCTCATAGTTCCCTGGCTGGTCATCAGCGCAGCTTCAATAATGTTTTTTAGTTGTTCTGGTTTCATCCCGCGGCCTTAACGTAAATCGGTCCATTGGTTTCATTTTGCACCATCGCAATGAGAGATTCTTTCATCAACTCGAGGATGGCCAGGAACGCTACTATAACGCCTGCCTTGCCCTCACTGAGGGTGAAGAGCGCGCCAAACTCGGTAAATTCTTCTGCCTTTACCTGTTCCAGCACCATGCTCATGCGTTCACGAACCGACAGGGCTTCCCTCTGCACGTGGTGATGGGAAAACATCTCCGCCCGTGTCAAAACATCAGCAAAGGCTTTCAGTATGACGTCAAGCTCCACCTCGGGAGGCTCCTGGGTGGTTGTCCTGTATGGAAATTCAACGATGGTGCCAAAAATATCCCTCTCGTAACGCGGCATGCTATCGATGTCTTCCGCTGCCTGCTTGTAGCGCTCGTACTCCTGCAATCGACGGATCAGCTCTGCGCGTGGATCTTCTTCTTCATCTTCGCTGGGCGGCCTTGGTAACAACATCCGTGATTTTATTTCTGCCAGCATCGCTGCCATGACAAGGTATTCCCCGGCCAGCTCCAGCTGCAGATCTTCCATGAGATCGATATAACTCATGTACTGCTCGGTGACCAGGGCAATGGGAATATCGAGAATATCGAGGTTTTGTCGCTTGATCAGGTACAGCAGCAGATCCAGCGGGCCCTCAAAGGCTTCAAGAAAGACTTCCAGCGCATCAGGTGGAATGTAAAGATCCCTTGGAACCTCGGTGATGGGGGAGCCCTGCACGATGGCGAAAGGCATCTCTGCCTGCTCGCTGCCGACCTGTTCCTGGGGTTCGCTACTGTTGCTATTCACGGTGCCGGTATTATCGTCGCTGGCCGGGTTTTTGTCATTCCCCATTTCCTAGTAATCCAGGCCCATGACCTGGCGTACTTCCTCCAGGGTTTCCCTGGCCACATCCCGCGCCGCTTCACAGCCCTCGTTGATAATCCCCCTGACTGTTTCCGGATCTTCCTGGTACTCTTTCGCCCTTTCCCGGATAGGCTGCTGCTCTGCCAGCACGGCATCGATAACAGGCTTCTTGCAGTCGAGGCAACCAATGGATGCACTGCGACAGCCCTCGTCTGCCCACTTTTTCTGCTCCTCGTCGGAGTAAACCTGGTGCAGGCTCCAAACCGGGCACTTGTTGGGGTTGCCCGGATCACTGCGACGCACGCGTGCCGGGTCGGTGGGCATGGTGCGGATCTTCTCTTCAACGTTTGCCGGGTTTTCTCTCAGCGAGATGGTATTGCCGTAGGACTTTGACATTTTCTGCCCATCCAGCCCGAGCATTTTCGACGCCGGCGTCAACAACACCTGTGGTTCCGGGAAGATCATTCTTCCGCCGCCCTCGATAAATCCAATCAGGCGTTCCCTGTCACCGATACTGATGTTTTGCTGCGATTCGATCAGCGCCCTTGCCTTGTCCAGTGCCTCGGTATCACCCTGCTCCTGGTAGCTCGTGAGAAGCTGCTGGTATAGCTTGTTATTCTTTTTTCCCATTTTCCGGGCGGCGGCAATGGCCTTTTCCTCGTAACCCGGTTCGCGGCCATAGAGGTAGTTAAAACGCCGGGCTATTTCACGTGACATCTCCACATGGGCCACCTGGTCTTCACCCACCGGCACGTAATTGGCCTTGCAGACAATGATGTCTGCGGTCTGAAGCAGTGGATATCCCAGGAAGCCGTAGGTAGCCAGGTCCTTTTCCTTTAGCTTTTCCTGCTGGTCCTTGTAGGTCGGAACTCTTTCCAGCCAGCTAAGCGAAGTGAACATTGAAAGCAGCAGATGCAGCTCTGCAATTTCAGGGATCCGCGATTGAATAAAGAGCTTGGCAGAGCCCGGGTCGATACCGACAGCCAGCCAGTCAATGGCCATTTCCCACACATTTTCCTCAACCTGGCCTGGATCCTCGTAATCCGTGGTGAGCGCATGCCAGTCCACGATGGAAAAGAAGCATTCGTATTCCGTCTGTAATTTCAACCAGTTCTTGAGTACGCCATGATAATGGCCAAGGTGAAGCTGTCCTGTGGGGCGCATGCCTGACATCACGCGCTGGGTGCCTGAAACTGCCAAAATACCTCCTCCGAGAGTTAACAAGCGGCGATTATATCAATCACGCATAAAAGTTGTGGGCTTATTTTGCAGGCTAAACAAGTTCTTTCAGGGTGGCTCGATAATGTGTTCCAGCTTGCCAAGTCCCTCTCGCACAAGCTGGGGCTCATCGCCGGTAAGATCCAGCACGGTGGTGGCTGAAAGCCCCCCCGGACCGCCGTCGATAATGACGTCAACTTCCCGCTGCAGTTGCTCACGAAACTCCTCGGGATCATTAAGTGGCAGGTCGTCACCGGGCAGTATCAGGCTGGTGCTGAGCATGGGGCCACCCAGTGCTTCCAGCAGGGCATCAACAATCTTGTTATCGGGCACGCGAATGCCGATTGTGCGTCGTTTCGGGTGCTGCAGGCGCCTCGGGACTTCGCGGGTGGCCCGAAGCAGGAAGGTGTACGGGCCCGGAGTGAGGGACTTGATCAGCCTGAACTCGGTGTTTCCCACGCGCGCCAGTGTACTGATCTGGGACAGGTCATTACAAACAAGGGTCATGTTGTGGCGCGCATCCAGTTGCCTGGTACGAATAATCCTGTCGAGTGCGTTTTTTTCACCCGGGAGACACCCCAGGGCATAACAGGAGTCTGTTGGATAGATGGCCACACCACCCTTGCTGATGACCTCAACCGCCTGCTGCACCAGTCTCCCTTGAGGATTATCCCGGTGAATTTCAAAATACTGTCCCATAGGGTTTTACTTATTTTCTGCTAAGATACGTGCTTTTAATTTTAATGATACTTCAAATTCCCGACGCAGCTGTATAGACAGTAAAGCGGACCGTTGCCGGCATGGATGCCGGCTACGAGCGAACATGAATGTATTTACAGCGTGTTCGCCTACTGGTCATGCAGTTGTGAGTAACTTGCGCTATCAATTGACTAATGAAATTCCTCTTTGACTTCTTTCCTGCTGTGGCATTCCTGGTAGCGCTTTATATACCAGAAACCCGTGAAGAAGGAATCTATCTCGCCACGAAGGTGATTATTGTCACCTCTTTTTTGCAAATCCTCGTTTCCTGGGCCATCACCAGGAAACTGGAGAAGCAATACGTCATCATCTTTTTCGTGGTGCTGGTACTTGGCTCCATGACATTGTTTCTCCACGATGAGCGATTCATCAAGTGGAAACCAACTATTGTCTTCTGGGTATTTGGCCTGATTTGCCTGGGCAGCCAGTTTATCGGAGCGAGCAATATTCCCCAGAAACTGATGGGGCACATGTTCGATGCTCCCCAGGCAGTATGGCTACGGGTAAATATCAGCCTGTTTGCCTTTTTTACCGTGCTGGGTGTCATCAATATATACGTTGCCTACAACTTTGCCACGGAAACCTGGGCATTTTTCAAGGTTTTTGGCGTGATGGGAATAAATTTTGTGTTTATTCTCGGGCTGGTGCTATACCTGTCCCGTTACATGATAGAAATTGAAGAAGAACCAAAGGAATAAGATATGTTCTACAGCATTTATTGCGAAGACAGTGCGGACAGCCTGGAATTACGAAAAGCCAACCGGCCTGAGCACCTGGTGCGAATTGAAGAACTGCAGCAGCAGGGACGACTCTTGCTGGCTGGCCCACACCCGGCAATCGACAGTGAAGACCCGGGCCCGGCCGGTTTTAGCGGTAGCCTGATCGTGGCTGAGTTTGGCTCTCTGGCTGAAGCTGAAAAATGGGCCAATGACGACCCCTTCAAGGTGGCTGGCGTATATGAAAAAGTTACCGTCAAGCCATTCAAAAAAACCATGCCGAGCTAGACCAATGGACCGTGTTGCTACTATCAGGGAATTACTTGAAACCTCGCTGGATGCTTCCCACGTTGAAATAATCGACGATTCACATAAGCATGCAGGACACCCGGGTGCAGCCAGTGGCGGTGGTCACTTTAATGTTCTTATCGTTTCCGAACGCTTTGCCGGTGAATCCACACTGGCCCGTCACCGCATGGTATACGCTGCCGTGGAAAGCTTAATGCCATCTGAAATCCACGCACTAAGCATCAAGGCTCTCACCGCGGAAGAACACTCATCAGTAAAGGAATAAAACCTTTCCTGAAGTGGCCGGGGGGAAAGTACAGGCTGCGATCAAGAATCCTGGCCACGCTGGATTCAGGCCGGCGCCTTATTGAGCCTTTTACAGGTTCAGGAGCGATATTCCTTAACGCGGGCTTTAAAAAAAACCTGCTCGCTGACACCAACCCCGACCTTATCAGCGTGTACGAGGAGTTAAGGGATTCTCCAGCTTCCTTTATCAGGCAGGCGAACGCATTATTCACCGAGAAGAATAATGCCGAGTCGCGCTACTACCAGTTTCGTGACGAGTTCAATGCCTGCACTGACAGGCGAAAAAAGGCTGCCCTGTTTGTCTACCTGAACCGTCACTGTTACAACGGGCTGTGCAGGTACAACAGTAAAGGGGTTTTTAACACACCTTTTGGCCGCTACAAGAAGCCCCGGTTGCCGGTAGCTGAAATGCAGGCCTTTGCCCAGCTGGCAAAGGATGCAATTTTTGAATGTGCCGACTACCAGGACACCATGGGCAAGGCGCGAACAGGCGATGTCATCTATTGTGATCCGCCCTACGTACCACTTAGTGCAACTTCCTACTTTACTGATTATCATGTGGGTGGCTTTAACTGGGATGACCAGGTTTTGCTGGCTGAGACCGCTGCGCGATTATCAGCACAGGGTATTAGAGTGGTCATATCCAACCATGATACAAAAAAGGTCAAGGCACTTTATCGTGAGGCCGGGGCCAGGATACTCACGTTTGATGTAAGGCGAACCATCAGCTGTGACACAAGCAACAGGAAAAAAGTACGCGAACTGCTCGCAGTTTTTTCAAGCTGAATAACATGGCTATTGAACTGACAAAAAATCTCATTGAACTGCCATCGGTGACGCCCGATGATGCCGGCTGCCAGGCCCTGATCGCTGAAAGGCTGGAACGGGCAGGGTTTACCACGCGTCACATGAAGTTTGATGACGTTGACAATCTCTGGGCCACCCATGGTGACGGCGACCCATTGTTTTGTTTTCTTGGTCATACCGATGTCGTCGCACCGGGAGATTTAAACGCCTGGCAAAGCGATCCCTTCAGTGCGGAGATCCGTGGAGACTTCCTCTATGGCAGGGGCGCCGCGGATATGAAAGGCAGTGTCGCTGCCATGGTGCTGGCCCTTGAGCAGTTTGTTCGTGCCAATCCTGCGCACAGGGGCACCTGCGCCATGTTGCTTACCAGTGACGAAGAAGGCGTGGCAGTGAATGGTACGGTAAAGGTGATTGAGCAACTTCAGAATGAGAACACCAGCATCAAGTGGTGCCTTGTCGGGGAACCTTCAAGCCAGTCACGGCTCGGTGATGTTGTAAAAAACGGGCGACGAGGTTCACTCGGTGCCAGGCTCGTGGTAAACGGCATCCAGGGCCACGTTGCCTACCCGGCACTGGCAAGAAACCCGGTACATGATGTCGCCCCTGCACTTGCCGAGCTTTGCGCAACGGAATGGGACCAGGGCAACGAATTTTATCCGCCTACCTCCTTCCAGGTGTCAAATATTCATGCAGGCCAGGGTACGGTCAACGTCATCCCCGGTCAGCTCGAGGTACTGTTTAACTTTCGTTTCTCGACTGAAGTGACCGCCGACGAATTAATACAGAAAACTGAATCAATATTGCATAAACACAAGGTTGAGTTTGATATTGAATGGAACCTTTCCGGGCTTCCTTTCCTGACTGCTTCAGGCGAACTTGTTGACGCGGTCAAGGCCTCGATAAGGGAAGCCACAGGTATCGACACACAGTTGTCCACTGCCGGGGGTACGTCGGATGGCAGGTTTGTTGCGCCGACCGGCGCGGAAGTTGTGGAGCTTGGCCCGGTTAACGAGACGATTCACAAGGTGAATGAATGCGTCAGTGTGAAAGATCTTGAAAGCCTGCCGCTAATCTACGGCAAAGTCCTGGAGCACCTGCTGACATGAAATTAATACGCTCACTGGAGTATAGGGCCGTATGACCACTTACAGGGAACAGGTCATGCACTGGCAAACGGGTATAGACCTGGATTTTTGGCGTAACCCCGAAGGGGTATCGATACCCGGTGACGATTTGCGTTTCCTGTTGATCCCCGATGCGGTAGAAGCTGCCGCCATGTTTGAGCTGGCGAAACTTGTGCATGCCTATCAAAAGGAAAATGCCAACAAGCCTGAACAAATAACCGGCGCCCTGATGGTAACCATGGGTGGATTACTGCCCAGCGTATTGCTGTTTGATCACCTGGTTGAAGGACGTTCAGCAAGCGTGCCAAAGATAGAGTTCGGCACGATAGGCGTTTCTCTCTACAAGGGTCCAGGCGAACGCTACGACAAGCCCCTCGTGCAGCACGGCATCTCGATCCCGGTTAGTGGACGAACAATACTGGTGATTGACGATCTCGCGGATTACGGCGGGACCATGAGTTTCCTGAAGAAATACGTGGTAGAAAGCGGTGCCAGGAAAGTTCTATCGCTGGCCATGTACACAAAGCCCGCGGCCATCAAGACCTGTCCCATCGATTTCTGTTTTGGAAATACGCCCCAGGACACCTGGATCATCACGCCTAGAGAAAGGGTTGAAACGCTGATCAAGCGGGTACCGGTGTGGAAAGAAAACGGCGCAGACGAAAAGGAGTGCCATCATCGGCTGGTAGAACTGATTGGCTATCCAGCCGAACTGGTTGATTACTACCTGCCGAGTTTTTTTGAGTAACCGCCAGGCCTGGTTATACGTCGTTGGACACGACCGGGCCAGCCAGTCCCTTCATACGGTTCATGTTTTCCAGCCGCATCGGTCCCCTGCTGGAAGGCTCCTGTTTTACCCAGAGCAGCATTTCAAGCAGGATATCTGCAGTCAGTCCCCAGACATAGCCACCATCCCAGTTAAATGCATGGGTTTTACGATTGACCCCGCGGAATACGTGTTCATGTAAACAGGCAGTCTCAGGCTTCATCAGGGTTTCCACGTCGGCCACGAGAACCTCGGCCACTTCTGCCTCGTTAGCCTCCATGTGGGGGCGCTGTTCCAACCAGCCCACGAAGGGGATGACATGATGCCCCGCGATACTCCAGGCATCGTCAAGCCTTCCCATGATGGTAACCAGGGAAGGGTCAATGGCGAGTTCCTCTTCGGCTTCGCGTAACGCAGCCGCAGCAAGCGATTCATCATCGGCGTCGACCCGGCCACCTGGAAAACTGACCTGGCCGGCGTGGCTGGACATGGTTTCCGGACGACGGGTAAAGACCACTTCCACAGAGTCTTCGCCACTGGCCCAGAATGGTAGTAAAACCGCCGCCATCTTGTGATCGGGCGGAACACTGTCATCGGGAAATACAAAGGTGTCTCTTTGCGGCAATGCCCGCAAGCGATCAAGAAATTGCTGCTGAAAAGCCATGCTGTAAATATGCGCCATTAAACGCAAGATTAAAACTGCTTTATGGCGTAAATGTGACAGGTTAATGATGTAGCGATGAACTGCATCATTTTATGAATGGACAAAAAAAAGCCGGACCAGGAGAATGGTCCGGCTCTTGAACTACTGTGACTGCCGGGTTTAGCCAGCTGCCTCGTCGAACTGCTCCTCCTCAGTGGAACCTGTGAGAGCTGTGACCGAGGACTGTCCACCCTGGATAACAGTGGTGACATCATCAAAGTATCCTGCACCCACTTCCTGCTGGTGGCTGGCAAAAGTATAGCCCCTGGGAGCAGCTGCAAATTCCGGCTCCTGTACCATTTCAACGTAGGCCGTCATGCCTTTTTCCACGTAGTTTTGTGCCAGGTCAAACATGTTGTACCCCATGTTATGGATACCGGCGAGGGTGATGAACTGGTACTTGTAGCCCATGGCGCCCAGCTCACGCTGGAACTTGGCAATGGTGGCATCGTCCAGGTTCTTCTTCCAGTTGAAAGAAGGTGAACAGTTGTAGGAAAGCAGCTGTTCAGGATGTTCCTTCTTGATGGCCTCGGCAAAGATCTTTGCTTCTTCCAGGTCCGGAACTGCGGTTTCGCACCAGAGCAGATCTGCATAGGGTGCATAGGCAAGCCCTCTCGAGATCGCCTGGTCAATGCCGGCCTTTGTTTCGTAGAAGCCTTCCGGTGTGCGAGTGCCAGTGACAAAAGGTGCGTCCCATTCATCAACATCAGAAGTTAAAAGCGCAGAAGCGTTGGCATCTGTCCTGGCCAGGACAACCGTGGGAACGCCCAGGATGTCTGCTGCAAG
>CAZXDV010000086.1:0-11507 GCA_964639535.1 uncultured Enterobacteriaceae bacterium
CCCCACGCTACCGGTGTCAATAATCACATGGGCAGCCTGCTGACCCGTCACCCGGGGCACATGGAATGGTTAATGGAGTCGCTGAAGTTGCATAACAAGTATTATGTAGACAGTGTCACCAGCAACCAGAGCGTGGCTGCCAACATCGCGCACGAGGCCAAATTACCTTACCTGAGTCGTGATGTATTTCTCGATAACGATCAGTCTGACGAGGCAATCCAGCAACAATTCGACAAGCTCCTTGAAATTGCGAAACGCAAGGGCGTTGCTCTTGCTATAGGCCACCCCCATCCGCAAACCCTTTCGGTGCTTTCCAGGAACCTGCTGCTCCTGGACACAACAGGTGTGAAATTAATCAGTCCAAGGCAGATGTTGAAACGAAAACAAAATCGCAGGCAGCAGCTAAAGAAAGTTTCCCTTAAAAACCAGGCCTTTCCCTAGGCTGTATAACGGGCCTTACTTCCTGATCGCCATCCACAGCACACCGAGACCGCAGCCTCCCAGTATCCACGACACCAGCGGGGAATCACCAACCAGGATCGGGCCACCCCCGTCGAGCCCGTAAAGGCCGTAAAGCACAACTCCGCCAAGTACCAGGGACGAACCGATAATGGCCAGGATATTTCGGCGATTATACTGGTGCATCTCTGCCTGTAAGCGCTCGAGCTCTTCCGAATGCCACTCAACATGGATCTTGCCCTCGCGCATTCTTTCCACAAGGTCAATAACCTTGTTTGGCAAATCAGGTAAGCGGTCTACCCAGTGTGGAATATTGTACTTGGTTCCTTCTATCAGGCTTCCTACCCCTACCCGCTTGTTCATCCAGTGTTCAAACATGGGCTTGGTGGTTTTCCAGACATCCAGTTCCGGGTAAAGCTGCCGTCCAAGACCTTCAACATTAACAAGCGTTTTTTGAAGCAGTATCAGCTGCGGCAAAATTGGCATGTTAAATTCGCGCGCAGTTTGAAAAAGTCGCAGCAGGATCGTACCAAAGGAAATATGATCAAGAGAACGATCAAACATGGGCTCGCATACGGTTCGAATGGCAGACTCGAAATCATCAACCCTGGTGTTTGCCGGCACCCATCCTGAATCTACGTGCAGTGTGGCAACCTTCTTGTAATCCCTGTTCAGGAATGCCAGGAAATTCTCTGCCAGGTAGCGCTGGTCAAACTCGCTAAGGGAACTCATGATGCCAAAATCCACCACGACTATCTGCGCCGCGCCATTTTCTCCCGGCCGAATAAAGATATTGCCAGGATGCATGTCAGCATGAAAATAGCTGTCACGAATTACCTGGGTCAGGAATAACTCGATACCGTTTTCTGCGAGCCGCTTGAGATCCACGCCAGCCTGCTTCAGGCTTTCCACGTCACTCACCGGTACACCACTGATACGTTCCATGACCATGACGTTACTGCTTGTATAATCCCACTCTACCTCCGGCACATAGAGTATTTCCGAATCCCTGAAGTTTCTTCGAAGCTGCGATGCGTTAGCTGCCTCTCGCATCAGGTCCAGTTCATCAATAAGAGTTTTCTCAAATTCGGAGACGACGTTGGTGGGTTTCAGTTTTCGTGCCGCTTCCCAGTAAACTTCCGCCTTGGCTGCAAGAACATGCATGAGACCAATGTCGCGCTTGATAACTTTTTCGATTTCCGGCCTGACGACCTTGACTATCATTTCCCTGCCATCCATCAGGACAGCTTTATGTACCTGGGCTATTGATGCCGAGGCCAGCGGCTCCTCGTCAAACTCAAGAAAAATCTCGTTGATGGGGCGTGCAAAGGCTTCCTCGATTATTGTTCGTGCAATCTCCCCGGGAAACGGTGGCACGGCATCCTGTAACCTTGCCAGCTCATCTGCAAATTCTTCCGGAAGCAGGTCCCGGCGCGTGGAAAGAATCTGGCCGAACTTGACAAAAATTGGCCCCAGCTCCTCCAGCGCCAGGCGAAGCCTCTCGGCCTTTGAACCTCGATCCCTCCTGATCCAGTTCCACGGCAACATGCGCTCAATAGATCGAATCGGGCGAAAAATATGCAGCGCCAGGATAAGTTCATCCAGTCCGTGACGCACAAGCACACGCTGAATCGATAAAAGTCGCATTGCCTGGTTGATTGTCAACATTTCCCGTTAAAGCCCTGTTTAATTTTTTTCCAGCCTGGCTATTCTTTGCTTCAGGCGTTCCACGTCATTTCGCAGTTCATCTACTCCAATACTGAAACTTTCCATTTCGTCTTTTTCAATACTGACCTCCTTTTCAAAGCGGAGGTATTCACTGACATCTTCCTGCAGTTTCGCATTTGAATTCTCCAGGAAACCTGCAGCGCCGCGTATAAAGCGCCCGAGGTGATGAGCGATACCATCACCAAACCAGTGAGACAGTCCTTCTTCCCAGTCAACATCCATCTCCCTGAGAATTCGTTGAAATTCCTGCGCCACGGCAACATCACCCCTGATCTCGATGTCAGCCGGGCTGGTGCCTGCATCACTCTTCCTTATTACCTGTGAAATTAATGCAGTCGGTGTACCGCTTATGACCACGTCGACATTCCCATCACAGGTTAAACTGACACGAACCCCGTGACGCCCCGGCGCGAGGTAGTAGCATGCCCTCGTATTTAACAGGTTAAGCTGGATTATTTTTCCGTCAAGACGAGCTAACTCTGCCAGTGCCTCTTCATCAAGCGCTATCAGCTTGTTTAGATGTTTTTCTATCTCGGCAAGAATCATGCTGTGCCTTCAACAGCAAGGTAATGCTCCCGGTATCGCAGGACGTTTATCACAACTTGTACCCCGAATGCAGAGCGACTATACCGCCACTGAGATTATTATACTGGACCCGGGAAAACCCGGCATCTTCCAACATTTGTTTCAAGGTGTCCTGGTCAGGATGCATGCGAATCGACTCAACCAGGTACTGGTAGCTATCCCTGTCCCTGGCAACCAGCTCGCCAATTTGGGGAATAACCTTGAAGGAATAAAAGTCGTAGATATGTGCCAGAACCGGCAGCACGACTTTTGAAAACTCGAGGATCAGGACCTTGCCACCATAGTTTGTGCAATCGTACATGGAACGCAAGGCAGCGGCCTTATCCGTGACATTTCTCAGGCCAAAAGATATGGAGACACAATCAAAAAAGTTCTTCGCAAAAGGAAGGGCCTCGGCATTGGCCTGTACATAGTGCAGACCCTTGCTCATCCCCCTGTCGAGCAAGCTGTTTCTACCTTCACTCAGCATTGCGTTATTAATATCACTGACGATGACAAGGCCATCCTGCCCCGCATCCTTGTGAAAAAGTGCTGACATGTCCCCGGTACCGCCTGCAACATCAAGCACCCTGGCGCCTTTTTTAATCTGTGCAACTTCCACGGTGTATCGTTTCCAGGCCCGATGAATACCAAGGGACATCAGGTCATTCATCAGGTCATAGCGGGAGGCAACCGAGCTGAAAACTTCGCCGACCCGGCGAGTTTTTTCATGGGGGCTTACTTTCTCAAAGCCGAAATCGGTCTGTTCCTGTTTCATGTTGCCTACGTCAAGCAGTTAACTGTTTACATATTCTACAGGAAACAGCGCGTCTCGGCTTACTGTTGCTGTCTTTCATAACCTGCATGGGAAAGGGCATGCAGGTACTTTTGCCAGTACTCCTCCTGTTTCAGGCCGAGGTCATAAAGATAATCCCAGGTGTAAAGCCCACTGTCATGTCCGTCGTCAAAAACCAGCTTGACGGCGTAGTTGCCGACGGCCTCTATATTTTCGATATTGACGTTTTCTTTTCCGGTTTGCAGGACTTCCTGTCCGGGACCATGTCCACGGACTTCGGCCGAAGGTGAATACACCCGGAGTAACTCACAACCAAGTTCAAACTTCCTGCCATCATCGTATTCGATCTCAAGCAATCGCGATTTTGTTTTCAAGTTCAGTGTGACGGGATACGGCTTTGTGTCTGACATTTATCCTGTTTCCAATAATGGTTATAAAATGTAACGGGAAAGATCTTCATCCTGCATGAGTTCGTTGAGATGATCGTCCACGTATGTCGCATCAATCTCCATGCTCTCGCCACTTTTATCAGTAGCCTCAAAGGAAAGCACTTCAAGTAGTCTTTCCATCACGGTGTGTAAACGCCGGGCGCCGATGTTTTCCGTTGTTTCATTAACATGCCATGCAATCTCGGCAATACGCCTGATGCCATCCTCGGAAAAGGTCAACGACAGGTTTTCAGTAGCCAGCAAAGCGGCATATTGTTCCGTCAGGGAAGCATCGGGCTCGGTAAGGATTCGCACAAAATCCTCAACCCCCAGCGCATTCAATTCCACCCGTATGGGCAACCGGCCCTGTAGTTCAGGGATCAGGTCAGAAGGTTTACTGAGGTGAAAGGCACCGGAAGCAATAAAAAGAATGTGATCTGTTTTAACCATTCCATACTTGGTGGATACCGTGCTGCCTTCTACCAGCGGTAGCAGGTCTCTTTGCACACCTTCACGGGACACATCGGGTCCGCTGGTCTCGGAGCGTCCGCAAACCTTGTCCAGCTCATCAAGAAACACCAGGCCGTTTTGCTCCACCACTTCCAGGGCCCTTATTTTTATTTCATCATCGTTTACCAGTTTTGCGGCTTCCTCCTCTTCGAGTAGCACCAGCGCCTCGCTGACCTTGAGCTTGCGTGTTTTTTTCTTTCCACCGGAAACATTCTGAAACATGTTTTGCAACTGCCCGGTCATTTCTTCCATTCCCGGTGGTGCCATGATTTCCACGCCGATAGCCGGCGCATCCAGCTCAACTTCAATTTCCCTTTCGCTCAGGTCTCCGGACTTGAGCATTTCGCGAAAACGATCCCGGGTTGCACTGCCGCTGTCACTTTCGTCACCATCATCTTCCCAGCTGCGTGCCCGCGGCAGAAGAATGTCGAGCACCCTGTCTTCAGCGGCAACCTGGGCCCGTGGCTGAACTTTTTCAAGCTCCAGTTCCCTTGTCTGTTTAACCGCGACATCAGCGAGATCGCGAATAATCGACTCCACGTCGCGCCCCACGTAGCCAACCTCGGTAAACTTGGTTGCCTCAACCTTGATAAACGGCGCGTCCGCCAGCCTGGCCAGGCGACGGGCGATCTCTGTTTTGCCCACGCCGGTGGGTCCGATCATAAGGATGTTCTTGGGTGTGATTTCGTTTCTAAGTGCTTCATCAACCTGCGCACGTCGCCAGCGGTTACGCAATGCGATGGCAACAGCACGCTTTGCCGCGTCCTGGCCGATGATATGTTTGTCCAGTTCCTGGACAATTTCACGTGGTGCTAATTCCTGCATGGGATTTCCTGTGTTACTTCAGTTCTTCAATGGTCAGCGATGTATTCGTATAGACACACACATCAGCAGCGATTCCGAGAGATTTCTCCACTATCGCTCGAGCATCCATGTCCGTGTTCTCGAGCAGCGCCCGTGCCGCAGACCTGGCGTAGGCGCCACCGGAGCCAATTGCCATAATTTGATCCTCTGGTTCAATCACATCGCCATTACCGGAGATGATGAGAGAAGTAGACTGGTCTGCCACGCAAAGCATGGCCTCCAGCCTGCGCAGCATGCGATCAGTTCGCCAGTCCTTGGCCAGTTCTACGGCGGAACGCATGAGGTTACCCTGGTGCTTTTCCAGTTTCCCCTCGAATCTCTCAAAAAGTGTGAAAGCATCCGCCGTACCCCCGGCAAACCCTGCAAGGATTTGATCCCTGTAAAGACGTCTTACCTTGCGCGCATTACCCTTCATGACCGTGTCGCCGAGCGACACCTGTCCATCCCCGCCAATGACAATATGCTTGTCCCTGCGTACTGACAGGATGGTTGTACCTCGAAACTGTTTCAAAATTTGTCTCCGTGTTATCGGCTCCAGGCGAAGCGCGATTATTCCACATTTACCGGGATTACCACACCTGCGTGACGTGGCCCGGCAAGCTTGCGGCCAGGATCAGTAATATTGCGACAAATACAGCTATTTCAAGGGGAAAATAGTTAAATAATCAGGAAGTTAACCTGAAACCCGTCAGTTACCGCTTTTTTTTCGAGCGCGCGGGTGAGCTTCGTCATACACCTGGGCAAGGTGTTGAAAATCGAGATGGGTATAAACCTGGGTCGTGCTGATATCAGCGTGCCCGAGTAATTCCTGCACGGCCCTCAGGTCACTGCTGGATTCAAGTATGTGAGTCGCAAAGGAATGCCTGAGCATGTGGGGATGAACATGTCCATGCAAACCCTGTTTAACCGCCCACTGTTGAAGCCGTTGCTGCACGCTGCGGTGACTGATCCGCGTACCCCGCTTGCTGACAAACAGGGCGTCCTCGCCAGCAGCCGCCATGTTGCTGCGTTCCTTGAGCCAATGTTGAATAGCCGCAAGGGCGTGACTGCCTACGGGAATCACGCGGGTCTTGTTTCCCTTGCCGACAACCGTTACCAGGGCATCCCGGTAATCAATGCTGTTAAGGTCAAGGTTTACCAGCTCGGAAAGACGTAAACCGCAGGAATACATCAACTCAAGCATGGCGCGATCCCGGTTTGCCAGGCTGTCATCTTCCTTTATCTCAACCAGCTGGTTGCTCTGGTCCACGTCCAGGGCGCTGGGTAGTTTGCGCGGTGTCTTCGGTGTCATCACGCCCTGCGCAGGATTATTTTCCGCCTGGCCCTGTCGAACCAGGTAGCGGTAAAAGGCCCTGATGGCAGAGAGCCGGCGCTGTAAACTTCGGCCCGACAACCCCTGCCGGTGACGCTCCGCTACATAGGAGCGCATGCGACGGCCATCCATGTCCGTCCAGCTTTCCACTCCATTGTTTTCACAATACTCGCGAAAGTCGCACATATCCCTGAGGTATGCCTTGCGGGTATTTTCCGACAGGTGATGTAGTGATTCCAGGAAGGCTTCGAAGCGGGAAACTTGATCAGCGTGCATGCTGCTTCAGGGATGAGAATGTTTTCGTGGCCGGGTGAGCATCGTTACGAGTCACCAGCGGCATGGCTGCGCCCGAAAGCCAGGATTATTTCTCGACAACCCATGGTTTTAATATGAGGCTGAGCACTTCGCCCATGTTCGCCAGCAGCTCGACACCCATGCTTTCCTGGAAACGGTCAGCGTTGACACTGCCAATCGCCATGATGCCGCCCCAGCCCGGGCCGTGCAGCGGGACCATGACTGCTGACGCAATTTCATCGCCGTCGTCGCCAAAGAGAAAGACCTGCTGTTGTCGCTTTAGCCGTCCACTCAGGGGCATGCGTTTCTCAATAATCGTCTTGAACAGGGATTGTTCCGAGACCATGGCGCCGGAAAATTCCTCTCCGGCATAGGTATCCACGAAAGCTGGATCGGCAAACAGTCGCACGGAAACCTTGTCGGCACGAAAATTCTTTTTCAGGTTATCGTAGAGAGTGCTGAAGATATCCCTGGGTTCGGCAGCATCCATCAGCGTCAGCGCCAGCTGGTGCATGCGCCTGGCAAGCTCTTCATTCTGGCGCGCAATCTCGATGAGCTCGTGCATTCTCTTGCGGGCCTGGTCATTGGCCTCGCGCAACGCAGTCATTTGTCGCTCTACAAGTGAAATCGCATCGCCGCTGGCATGGGGAATTCGAATGTCAGTGAGTAGATCCGGGTACTCATTAAAAAATTCAGGATGGGTCCTGAGGTATTCGGCAATATCTTCGCCGCTCAGGCCTGGTGCTTCATAGTTGTCTTCTGAAGCTGTGCTCATATTTCAATCTGCCCTTCGTATACTGTTACTGCCGGTCCGGTCATCCACAATGGCTGACCCTCACCGTCCCAGTTTATCTTTAAATCTCCGCCGTTAAGCGACACAACTACCTCAGGCCCAAGTCTACCAGCATTTATACCCGTAGCGACAGCGGCACACGCGCCGCTACCGCAGGCGTCGGTTTCCCCAACACCTCGCTCGTAGACGCGCAGGCGAATGGCTTCCGTATCAACAACCTGCATGAAACCAACGTTGACACCATTGGGGAACAGCGCCTGGGATTGCACCAGTGGCCCGAGAAATTCCACGTCTGCTTTATCCACATCGTCAACCAGCAGCACTGCATGGGGGTTGCCCATGGACACTGCCATCAGTTGCAGTGACACATCGCCCTGGGAAATTTCATAGCTTGACTGCCTCTGGTCGAGGTTAAGGGGAATCTCGCGGGGTTCAAATATGGGTGCCCCCATGTCAACCCGTACCTGTCCATCCTGCTCGTAGTGGATAGTCATGAGACCATTGCAGGTCATGAGACTGGCAGTTGACTTGTGTAACAGCTCCCGGTCTTTCAGGTATTTTCCAACACAGCGAACCCCGTTCC
Organism: uncultured Enterobacteriaceae bacterium; assembly: GCA_964639535.1. Lineage (GTDB taxonomy): Bacteria > Pseudomonadota > Gammaproteobacteria > Eutrophobiales > Eutrophobiaceae > WLWS01. The sequence continues at coordinate 8,332 of CAZXDV010000086.1, forward strand.
CGCATTGCTCAACTTCATTGCCATCGGCGTTGAATATTCGATAACGAAAATCCGCTGTAGCGCTGTCACTTGCCTCGAGCAACAGCACCTGGTCACAACCCACGCCCCTGCGTCGATCGGCAATGTGGCGCATCGAGTCGGCAGTGGGTTCAAACGACTGCTCAAGGCCATTGATAACGACAAAATCGTTACCGAGACCGTGCATTTTTGTAAACGAGAGTTTCATGGTGAGGCGAAGGTTACAGGCATAAGCCTGCCCTGGGAAGTCCACCCATGCTGTTTAACGGGAAGTGGCTATTCGGAAGGCTGTGCCGGGCTTGAAGCCAGGTGAATAGTCGAGGTCGGAAAGGCACATTCTGCACCGTGACCTTCAATAATCCCGATGATTTTCAGCATCACGTCCTGTTTTATCCGGTGAAACCGGATCCAGTTGGTGGTCCTGGTGAAGGTGTAGATAAAGAAATCCAGTGACGACGGGGCGAATTCATTGAAATTGACAATCAGCGTCTGCCGCGTATCAATTTCCTCGTGGGCTTCAAGCATCTTGCGAACATCGTTAACAATGACGGGCATGAGCGAGGCATCATCGTAGCGAATGCCGATGGTTTCATAGATACGACGGTTGGTCATGCGCGAGGGGTTTTCTACGGCTATGGTTGTAAACACGGAATTGGGCACATAAAGCGGCCGCTTATCAAATGTTCGAATACAGGTAATTCTCCAGCCTATTTTCTCAACCGTTCCCTCAATCTGCCGATCCGGTGAGCGGACCCAGTCACCCACGTCAAAAGGTCGGTCGAGGTATATCATCAGGCCACCGAAAAAGTTAGCCAGCAGATCCTTGGCAGCGTAGCCAACGGCTATGCCGCCAATACCACCAAATGCCAGCACACCGGATATGCTGTAGCCAAGGGTCTGCAGGATGACCAGCCCGGCGGTGATGATAATGGATATTCTAATCAGCTTGGCGATAGCATCTGCAGTTGTCCTGTCAAAAGGCTCACCGGCTTCAATACACTGCTTGATAATATTATGTTCAGCGAGTCGTACAAATCGAACCAGGAACCAGGCCAGGCAAACGATGACACCGACCTCCCGAATCGGGTCCACGGCTTCAAAGATGATTGCACCTGATTGCTGTCGCTGGACAATTTCTGCCGCGAAAGAGAGACCCAGAACCCAGATTATTACGGTAAGTGGTCGCTGCGCAGCTTCAACAAGAGAGTCGTCCCAGTAGTTTTTTGTGATGAGCAGCTTCTCATGTACTTTTGCCAGCAATCGTTTTTGTAACCAGTCGAGCAGCAGGGACGCAAATACAATAATAAACACCTGGACCACCCAGGATTCGGATCTGAAATAATTCAGCGCCTGGGACAAGTAAGCTTCATAATCCATGTCTATCCTCTCGAAATCGTGTCATTCATGTTCAGCAAATCAATTATTAGTAAACCCTTGTTACCCGGAAGCCACGACCGGCAAGTAAATTCAGCAATCCCTCTTTTCCAGCGAGGTGCATGGCACCGACTGCTATGAAGGCGTCGCCCTTGTCCAGTATGGGCTTCATACGTTCAGCCATGCTGTAATTTCGCCTGGTTAACAGCTTGTCCATCAGTTCATTATACAGTTCGTCGTCGGGATCAGCATTTCTTTGAGAATAGTTATACAGACCGGCGAGATCACGCGCCATGTAGAGGGTTTTCATTTTCTCAAAATCAGCTTCCATGACGTCATAATGACAGGTGGTATCGGCAAGCAAGCGTAGCTGTTTTTCCATGTCCAGGTTTTCAAAAATACCCACCTGTTCAAGCAGGGTCTCGAGCCCGCTGATTTGGGCACCATTCCCCTGCGCTATTTCCAGCAACTGCAGGTCAAGCACTTTGCCGAATTCGGCCGGGTAACTCAGCGTGAGGAAGGCTGCCCAGGGTTTCATGATCGCTACAGCTTCGCCGGGAATATGATAGCCCTGCAGCAATGCGCTTACACGGCTGAACAATTGCGGAGAGACCATGTCCTTTAAACGACGGCCGTCCTGGAAATACATCAGGCTGGCAAAGCTCATCATTTCACCCAGTTCAGGTATCACCTCCATGGCGAAAACGCCGCTCTGGTTCAGTGCGCCAGACACGGCAGGTGGCAGGTTTGTTATCCTCTCATCGGCCACGTGGATGGTGCCAAACAGGTAACTTGCCTTCACCCCCGGGCGGGTGATTTTCCATAACAATCCCTTTTTGTAGGAATCGAAGCCCGCTACTTTTTCAGCTGTCTCCTGCCAGGGTCTGCACTCCGGCGCATTGAGGGCTGCCAGAGACATTGATGGCCACAAAATCGAAGCGGCCAGCAAAAGGTAATTGAGATATTTGATTCGTTTCATAGTCCAAGCTCCGGGGCAAGATCCAGCTTCTTCACCTGTGTCGAGATATTTTCCCATTCCGGCTGCTGCTGGAGTTCTGCCAGGCCATGTCCCGGGTGCTGTCCGTGCATTCGAATCAATCTCAGCTGCGAAGCAGGGTTCGGTTCATGGGGCAAAGATTGCAAAACCCTGGCTGCAGCCTCCTGGTTGTTACACACGAGCACCATGTCACAGCCTGCATCAAGCGCAGCCCTTGCACGATCTTCGTAGCTGCCCATCACCTCGGCCCCGGCCATGCTGATGTCATCACTAAAGATGGTTCCCTGGAAACCGAGCTGTCCCCTGAGGATTGTGGACAGCCAGTGCTTCGAAAACCCTGCCGGTTTCTCGTCAACGTCCGAATATATGACGTGGGCAGGCATGATGCCCTGCAGCTGACTGTTGACGAGCCTTTCAAAAGGTAACATATCCTTGTTTACTATTTCCTGGAACCTGCGGTTATCTACCGGCACCGCGTGATGGGAATCTTCCTTTACCCCACCATGACCCGGAAAGTGCTTACCTATTGCAACCATACCTGCTCGCCGCATTCCCTGGCAAAAACTACCGGCCAGCTCAATCACGGCTTCCGGGCGCTTGTGAAAAGCGCGATCACCAATCACCTGGCTCAGGCCGATATCGACATCAAGAACCGGGGCAAAGCTGAAATCGATGCCAACACAAAGAAGCTCCATGGCCATTAACCAACCGGCACTCTCCGCGACGGCCTTCCCCTCGAGAGATTCGTTGTTATAGATCTCGCCATAACAGCTACATGGAGGTAAGC
>CAZXDV010000087.1:0-11345 GCA_964639535.1 uncultured Enterobacteriaceae bacterium
CCAAATCCAACCTTGAATCCTTCAAATGGTTCAAACATCGCCCACTTGTCGCCGTCATCAACCTTTATTTTTTTCTTTATCCTTAAAAATTTCTTGGCCTCGTTCTGTTCCTCAACCCCGGCTGATTGAACAAGAAACACAAAAGGTCCGGCACTTCCATCCATGATTGGAACCTCGTCAGCACTCAGATCGATGTAGGCATTATCGATACCAAAACCAGCGAGTGCAGACAGCAAATGTTCTACGGTGGAGATCCTGACAGTATCCCTGACAAGGGTCGTGGAAAGATTTGTGTCACCAACATTATGTGGATTGGCCTTAATTTCCACCGCTGGTGTCACATCGACACGGCGAAACACGATTCCGGTGTTCACCGCAGCCGGTCTCAGGGTCAAATAAACTTTCTTCCCCGTATGTAGACCTACCCCAGTTGCGCGGATGACATTCTTTAAAGTTCTCTGCCTTATCATTTTGTTTTTTATCCCTTTTAAACGGCGGAGCTTCCCCACAGCAACTTGCTGTTTTACGGGCAAAACTTCAAAGTGTCAAGTTATCTTTGTCGTAAAGATACAACTCCTTCGAATGGGGTACAGGTGGATGCAGCAAGAATGCGGAAACCGGGTACAGGCCGATTTCTGCCTGTTCTCACCACATCCACTCTCTGACTTCCTAAAGTGTTGATATTATTCAACAAATACCTCTACTGTTCCTAGTCTGCCTGGCGTCTCAGGAAAGCCGGGATATCCAGGTAATCCGGATCGTCTTCCAGCGGGCCGGAATCCTCTTCCTCGTCCTGGTTTCGCATTACCGTCGGTCGCTCCAGCTCCTTGTAATTCACCGCGGCTGTGGCAGATTGCACCAGCTTCATTTTTGAGACTTCGCGATTGATATCATTACCAAGACCTGTGGCGACAATCGTGACTCGCATCTCGCCACTCATTTCCGGATCGATCACTGTACCGACTACGACAGTGGCGTTCTCAGATGCAAACTCTTTTATCACGGAGCCCACGTCATCGAACTCACCGATGGCGAGATCCATACCGGCGGTAATGTTCACAAGTATGCCCCGGGCGCCGGCGAGGTTGATATCTTCAAGCAACGGGCTGGATACCGCAGCTTCTGCCGCAATTTTTGCGCGATCCTCGCCGGTAGCCTTACCTGAACCCATCATCGCCATACCCATTTCTGACATCACCGTTTTCACGTCGGCAAAGTCAACGTTAATCAATCCCGGGCAGGTGATTAACTGGGCTATACCCTGCACTGCACCAAGCAGTACATCATTGGCTGCACCAAAGGCATTGAGCAGGCTCACATCCCGACCAAGCACGCTCAAGAGTTTCTCATTGGGAATGGTAATGAGGGAATCAACAAACTGCGCAAGCTCTGTAATACCTTCGTCCGCGATTTGCGCGCGTTTCTTTCCTTCGAACCCGAAGGGCCTTGTGACAACAGCTACTGTCAATATGCCCATTTCCTTGGCGACCTGTGCAACGATAGGTGCGGCACCAGTCCCGGTTCCACCACCCATGCCAGCGGTAATGAACACCATGTCCGATCCATCGAGGACATCCATCAAGCGGTCACGATCTTCAAGTGCCGCCTGCCTGCCGACTTCAGGATCCGCACCAGCGCCCAGCCCCTTGGTGACATTTCCACCAAGTTGCATGATTGTGCGGGCTGAAGAATTTTTCAGCGCCTGTGAATCCGTATTTGCACAAATGAATTCAACGCCGTCAATCGTCGCTGTCATCATGTGCTCCACGGCATTACCACCGCCACCGCCAACTCCTATTACTTTTATTATCGCTGCCTGGTTTGCAGCATCCACTAGTTCAAACATATCTAACCCCCTGTACAAGTTAAATTAACAATCAACACATCTAAAACAATTAAACAAATTACTTTCATATCAATTAAAAATTACCCTGGAACCAACTCTTCATTCTTTCTATTACTCCCTTGAAACCACCATCAAGCCGAACCGGTGTACTGGCTGTATGTGCCTGTCTTTGACCAAACAGGAGTAAACCAACACCGGTTGCGTAAATGGGATTCTTCACTACATCTGCGAGACCACTGACATGCTGGGGTGTACCTATCCTCACCGGCATGTGGAATATTTCTTCTGCCAGTTCAACAGCGCCTTCCATTTTTGAACTACCACCGGTTAGTACTATTCCAGCCGCTATCAGGCTTTCAAATCCGCTTCTTCTCAATTCCGCCTGTACCAGCGTAAACAGCTCCTCGTAACGAGGTTCAACAACCTCAGCCAGTGTCTGTCTTGCAAGCCTCCTGGCCGCCCGGTCTCCGACACTCGGTACCTCGATCGTCTCTTCGGCGTTCGCCAGCTGTGTCAGGGCACAGGCATATTGAACCTTGATATCCTCTGCATGCTGAGTCGGTGTGCGCAGGGCAACGGCGATGTCATTTGTGACCTGGTCACCCGCGATTGGGATCACCGCAGTATGGTGAATGGCACCATCGGTGAACACAGCGATGTCAGTTGTCCCTCCACCAATATCAACCAGGCACACACCCAGCTCTTTTTCATCCTCGGTCAGGACCGCGTAACTGGAAGCCAGTTGCTCCAGGATGACATCGTCTACCTCCAGCCCGCAGCGGCGCACGCACTTTACGATGTTTTGTGCGGCGCTTACCGAGCCGGTCACCATGTGAACTTTTGCTTCCAGGCGTACCCCTGACATCCCTATGGGTTCCTTTACGCCTTCCTGGCTATCGATTACAAATTCCTGGGGCAGGATATGGAGGATCTTCTGATCCGCCGGGATTGCCACCGCCCTGGCCGCGTCGATCACCCGGTCTATGTCTCCGACAGAAACTTCATTGTCACGTATAGCCACTATTCCATGGGAATTCAGGCTACGAATATGACTGCCCGCTATGCCGGCGAATACCGAGTGTATTTCGCAGCCTGCCATCAATTCTGCTTCCTCGATGGCCCTTTGTATGGAATGCACTGTTGATTCAATATTGACCACGACACCTTTTTTCAGTCCCCGTGAACGGCTGGAACCGATACCAATAATTTCAATCTCCTCGTCCGGAGAGATTTCACCAACAATGGCTACAACCTTGGACGTTCCTATATCCAGCCCTACAATCAAGTTTTTCTCTGTTCGCTTACCCATTTTCTATTCCTGCCCCGAGTCTTCTGGAATTTGCTGCATGCCCCGCCATTCAATTGCAAATCCATTTGTGTACCTCAGATCTATACGTTTCAAATTTTTGATTTCGCCCTTCAGGTTGGGCAGTACTGATTCGGTCAGGCGGGCAATACGTCCCTCAACATCATTCCTGCCCAGTATGATTACGGGCCCATCCTGTAAGTGAATCCTCCATGCTCGCCGTTCACTCAGGCTCAGCCTCTCTATCCTTGCTATGCCGACCATCAAGCTGCTGAGTTCACCGTAGCGTGAAAAGACCATTGCCTGTGTATCTTCCGGCCCTGACAAATATGGCAGGCCCGCAATCGCTGAGGCGTTATCAGGGGAGAAAACCACTGCGCTTTCGTTTAACAGGCTGGCGTCATTCCAGTGTGCCACCGCTGTTTGTTCTTTCACCTGGACAGTGAGTGCATCGGGCCAGATACGTTTCACTATTACCCAGTCCACCCAGGGTTCATCCAGGAGAGCTTCCTTGATAGCCATTACGTTGAGATTAAAAAAGCCACCGTCAAGCACATCAGAAACGATTGTTTGCATCCTGTCTGTGGACAGGTGTGCGAAGCTACCCTGGATTCGAACATGTCGAATGGGAAGCGTAGCCGGGTCCATCAAGCGCCATGTTCCTGCCAGCACAACGATCAGTATTGTGAGCGCGAAAATGACATGCGCATAAGTGTTCCGATTCGTCTCGGGAACCGATGCCGTACTCGCCCTTGCTGACTTCCCGGGCATATCTCCAGTCATGACATGGGCGTTCATGCGGTAGCGCTCTTCATTAATTGTTCCTGTTGAAAACTGGTATCAAGAATTTCAACAACAAGCTCGTCAAACTCGATCCCGGCCTGCTTCGCCGCCATCGGCACCAGCGAATGGCTCGTCATACCGGGCACCGTATTCACTTCAATAATCTGGTACTCGCCACTTTCGGCTATAAACATGTCGACCCGGCCCCATCCTTGCGCGCCGACTGCATTAAAGGCATCCAGCGCCAGGTTGCAGAGCTCAGCTTCCTTTTTTTCATCAAGCCCGCAGGGGCAGATGTACTGTGTACTATCAAGCTCATACTTGGCCTGGTAGTCGTAAAACTCCCTGGGTGTTTCAAGTTTTATTGCCGGTAAGGCCCGTTGCCCGAGAATGGCAACAGTATATTCCTCACCATGGATCCAGCGTTCCGCCAGGACATCATCCTGGAACTGGTTTGCGCTTCGCCACACGCCCTGGATGTTTTCCCTTGCAGAAAGCTTGCTTGCCCCGCAGCTGGATCCCTCATGGACAGGCTTCACCATGAGGGGTAAGCCAAGACTCGATGCGGCATCATGCAGGTCCTGTTCAGATTCAATTAACATGAAATCCGGTGTCGGCATGCCCATTTGTGCCCAGGTTCTTTTACTACGCACCTTGTCCATGGCCAGGGCGGAACCGGCGACACCACTCCCCGTATAAGGTATTCCCAGGGTTTCAAGAGCACCTTGAATAACTCCGTCCTCACCGCCCCTGCCATGCAGGGCGATAAACGCGCGGTCAAATCTTCCCTCGATGAGTTTTTGTATGACCCCATCCCTTGCGTCTATTGAAACAGCATCAATACCCTTACGGCATAGAGCCTCGTAAACCGCCCTGCCGGTTTCCAGGGAAATTACTCGCTCCGCAGAAGCACCACCCATTAACACGGCGACCTTGCCATAGCTCGATGCGGATACCTGACCTGAATTTAATGAACTCATACCTGTTCCCCGATAATCCGCACTTCTGGTTCCAGTACCACGCCGTTTTTCTCCAGCACAACCTGCCGAACATGTTCAATCAATTTTTCAATATCCGTCGATGTCGCCGAGCCGGTATTGATAATGAAGTTCGCGTGCTTTTCAGAAACAGTTGCTCCTCCAATGGAAAAGCCTTTCAATCCGCAGGACTCAATTATCCGTCCTGCGTAATCACCCTGGGGATTCCTGAACACCGAACCACAGCTGTATACACCCGTCGGTTGACTATCATTTCTCTTACCAAGCAACTCGCGAATATTTGAGCGGCTTTTCTCCTCAGCACCTGCCTGAAGATGAAGCTCTGCCGCGATAAACCATTCACCCCCAGGCAAGTTGACGTAACGATAATCCACCTTGAACTCATCACGGTTCTTCTCATGTACGACCCCCTGGCGATCCATGATTTCAACACTGTGCACCACCTGCCAGGTTTCGCCGCCAAAGGCTCCTGCGTTCATCGCAAGTGCACCACCCATTGTCCCGGGAATTCCTGCCAGGAATTCGGCACCGGTGAATCCACTCGCCGCAGCAAAGCGTGCAGCCTTTGCACAGGTCACCCCGGCACCGACGCGTATGCCGTTCTCATGTTTTTCAAGTTCGTCTAATACACCCGTCATGGCGATGACCGTACCCCTTATTCCTCCATCCCGAACAAGCAAGTTACTGCCGAGGCCAAGCCAGTGAATTTCTTCATCACTATCGAGGCTTCGCACGAAATCTGACAGGTCAGCCACGCCACCCGGAATGTAGTACCTGTCGGCAGTACCACCGGTTCGCCACGACGTATGCGATGCCATCGATTCGTTTGTTAAAAGTACGCCACTCATGTTCAATACATTCGCCAGGTTACTTTTCTCAGCCAGTGTGTTCATCAGCAGTCATTAATGCACTCGTTCACCATGGTCGGCATAAAGTTTTCTACTCAGGCCTCCAATGTCGCCTGCTCCCATCATCAACAGGATGTCGTCCCCGGCAATGTTTGCTTCAAGGGTTGGAAGCAGACTGTCGTGGTCTTCGAGATACACCGGATCCACCTTGCCACGCTTCCTGATGCCCCTGCTCAGGGCTCGACTATCCGCACCACTAATCGCTGCTTCGCCAGCAGGGTATACATCCAGCAGGATCAATGTGTCCGTGTTTGAAAGCTCCTGGCAGAAATCATCAAAGAGATCCCTGGTTCGTGTAAAACGATGGGGCTGAAATACTGTAATGACCCGTCGGTCAGGCCAGCCGCGTTTCACGGAGTCGAGGATGGCGGAGATTTCACAGGGATGGTGTGCATAATCATCAATGATGAGGATCCTGTTATTTGCCAGGTTAAGCTCTCCCATGACATTGCAGCGTCGGTCAATCCCTGCAAATGTAGAGAGCGCCGAAGTAATGGCCTGTTCGCTTATTTCCAGTTCTGCAGCAAGTGCTATGGCTGCCAGTGAGTTACGAACATTATGCATGCCAGGCATGTTCAGCTCGCATTCAAGCCATTCTTTATCATCTCCACGTGCCACGGAGAAATAGGACTTCTGGGCGTCAAAGCGAATGTCGTGGGCATGGTAATCGGCACTCTCACTCATTCCATACGTCACAAAGGGCCGCGTGATTTCAGGCAACAGGGAAACAACACCGGGATCGTCAATACAAACGATAGCCAGCCCATAAAATGGCAGCCTGTGAATGAACTCAAGAAAATTGTATTTAAGAACATCAAAATCACCACCGTATGTATCGAGGTGGTCACTGTCTACATTTGTCAGAACAGCCATTATTGGCTGCAGGTGAAGAAACGAAGCATCACTTTCGTCTGCCTCGGCGACAAGGTAGTTTCCGGAACCGAGTTTTGCGTTTGAACCACCGCTGTTTAAAAGACCGCCGATAACGTATGTCGGATCGAGTCCATCAGCAGATAACACGCTCGCAATCAGGCTTGTTGTCGTGGTCTTACCGTGTGTCCCTGCCACCGCGATGCCTTGCCTGAAGCGCATTAATTCAGCCAGCATTTCTGCCCGACGTATTACCGGGATACGCCTGGCCCTGGCTTCCAGGATTTCCGGATTGTCCTCATCCACCGCACTGGAGACGACAATAACGTCGCTGTCCTTTATGTTGGTTTTCAAATGTCCAAAATAAATCTCGATGCCGAGATTCGCCAGGTGATCCGTGACATCAGTCGGTTTTAAATCGGAGCCGGAGACCGAGTAGCCAAGGTTGTGAAGAACTTCTGCTATGCCGCTCATGCCAGCGCCACCCACACCAACAAAGTGAATGTTTTTAACCCTGCCCATTGCATGCTTGTCAAACTCAGGCATTGCTCCCTCCGAGGCAAATACTTGCCACTCGTACAGCCGCATCGGGAGATGCAATAGCCCGGGTTTTTTCAGCCATTGACTGCAAGGTGGCCGGTGCCCGGTAAAGGCTGGTAATCAGTGTCTCCAGCTTGCCGCTTTCCAGTTCGGGTTCAGGTAATAAAACTGCTGCACCTTTTTCGCTTAGGACACGCGCATTGGCAGTTTGATGGTCATCGACGGCGTAGGGAAAGGGGACAAGAATTGAGGCGAGACCTGCAACACATACCTCGGCAAGGGTCAGGGCACCCGAACGGCAGAGTACCAGGTCTGCCCAGGCATAGGCCTCGGCCATGTCTGTAATATAGGCATCAACTCGCGCATGTTCCAGGCCCGCCTGCGTGTAGCAGCTTCGTGTCCTGTCAAGGTGCTGCTTGCCTGCCTGGTGCCAGACATTAATTTCAACATCATCAGTAATCCTGCTTAATACCCGGGGCACAGTCGTATTCAGCGCCAGTGCACCCTGGCTGCCTCCCAGGATCAATAAAGACAGTGGTCGTTCCTTAAAATCGATAGTGCTTTTAGCGGCTGTCGACAGGTCCACGATTTCCTGCCTGACAGGATTTCCCGTTACTTCCACGTCTTGACTGTCCGTAAAGGCGCCAGGGAAGCCAGCCAGTTTCATTTTTGCCAGCGGCGCCAGCAGGCGATTTGTCATTCCAGCAATGGCATTTTGCTCATGGATGTAAAGGGGAATTCGCGATACCCAGGCTGCAATGCCACCGGGACCACTGGCATATCCCCCCATACCCAGTATCGCATCAGGCTTGAAGCGACGGATGGCGCACATAGCCTCGTACAGGGCGCGGCAAAGAAGAACCGGGGCGATTAAAAGACGAGCTATACCTTTTCCCCTCAGGCCGCCGATGTTTATCCTGCACAGGGTAAAACCGTGCTTTTCCACAAGTTCGCTTTCAAGACCCTTGCCGGTTCCGAGCCACAGCAATTCAATTCCCTGCTGTCGCAGGCAATCAGCCACTGCAAGTGCCGGGTAGACGTGTCCACCCGTACCACCGGCCATGATCATGATGCGTTCACGCGGCATAAGCGGGCACTGCCTCCGGCAATTGGCTGGTTGATGACTTGTGGTTTTCCAGTTCTACGCGTAGCAGAAGGGCAATCAGCATGCAGCTCACGATCAGGCTATTACCGCCATAACTAATCAGCGGCAGTGTCAGACCCTTGGTCGGTAGAACTCCCATGTTTACACCAATGTTGATGAAGGCCTGGATACCGATCAATGTTCCCGTCCCGTAGGCAACATATGCAGCAAAGTCCTTTCCTGTCTCTTCTGCCAGGCGAGCAATCACAAAGGCACTCCACACCAGGAAAAGATACGCAAGCACCAGCAGGGTGCTGCCAACCAGGCCAAATTCTTCGGCGAATACTGCGAATACAAAATCGGTATGGGCTTCCGGCAGGTAAAATAATTTTTGCACGCTACTGCCAAGACCAGCGCCCAGCCAGTCCCCCCTGCCAAAGGCAATCAATGCCTGGGTTAACTGGAAACCCGTGTTAAAGGGATCCTGCCATGGATCCATGAAACTGGTTAGGCGCTGCATTCGATAAGGGGACAGAACCGCCAGGCTGCCTAGCATCGTCACCGCGACACAGACCCAGGCCAGGAAACGACTTAATGGCACGCCACCCATGAACAACATACCCAGGGCCGTGGCAAACAGGACAACCGCGGAGCCAAAATCCGGCTCAAGCAGGAGCAAGCCTGCAACTACCGTAACAACACCAATGGGTGTGATAAAGCCGGCGAAACTACCCATGACTTTTTGTCGATGACGAACCATGTAACTCGCGAGATAGATAATCACGCAAAGTTTTACTGGCTCTGAACTTTGAAGATTGAACGGCCCTATGCTTATCCATCGCATGCTGCCATTCACTTCGCGGCCAATTCCCGGTATTAGCACCAGCACCAGTAAAAGCATTCCAAGCATCAGGAAAGGCACCGCCAGCTGTTGCCAGTATTTTAACGGCATTCTCAGAATCACGATGGAAGCAGCCAGCCCGAGTACGGCGGCGACACCCTGGCGCCAAAAGTAATGCAGGGGATCACCAAAGTTCTTGTCTGCAACACTGACAGATGCAGAAGCGACCATTACCAGCCCAAGGATCACCAGGAATACCCCCAGCGTGACGAGGTACATGTCATAGTATTGCAACCAGCCCTTGGCGCTGCCGGCATGAAGGGACCTGGCCTGGGGGCGTCTATGCATCTGCATTGCCCTCCAGTGAATTAACGGCGGAAATGAACTCTTCCCCGCGGTGCTGGTAATCCCGGAACATATCCTGGCTCGCGCAGGCCGGTGAAAGTAATACCCTATCCCCGGCACGGCTAATTTCCGCCGCGGTTTGCACCGCACTTTTCATGTCCAGCGCAAAAAAGCATTGGCAAACCCCGGACAGTACCTTTTCCAGGTTCCGGGCATCACGGCCGATAAGAACAGCGGCCCTGACCCCTGCCTGCACTGCTCGTTTCAGACCGGAGAAATCTGCACCCTTACCATCGCCGCCTGCGATCAGCACCATGTCACCCGGGCCTTCGAGGCCTTTTATCGCAGCGCAGGTCGCACCAACATTGGTGCCCTTGGAATCGTTATACCAGTCAACGCCATCCACCTTTGCAACCCATTGGCAGCGATGTGGAAGACCCTTGAAATTCTTTAACGTGGCCAGCATTGAAGACATGGGTATGCCTGTCACCCTGCCCATGGCAAGCGCTGCCAGGCAATTGGCAATATTGTGGGCGCCTTTTACATGTAGTGAGGAAACATCAAGTAATTTTTCGGAACCAAGGCAGATATAGCGATGCTTATCTTCTTCAACTATACCAAGGCCCTCTTCACCAGGCCTGGAAAGCGTAAAACCTGCAACCTGCCGGTCCTTTTCAAGCATGTCGCAAACTGAAGCATCATCCAGGTTAATGATCATGGTGCCGTCACCACGATATACCTGCTGCTTTGCCTTGCGGTAGTCTTCAAAAGAAGCGTAACGATCCATGTGATCTTCAGAGACATTCAGAACCACCGCTGCCTTTGCATTCAGGGACTGCAGGTTTTCCAGCTGGAAACTGGATAGCTCAAGCACATAAAAGTCAGGCTCATCGCCACCCAGCAACTGCAATACGGGTAAGCCGATATTTCCTGCAAGTGCTACCGTATAGCCTGCATCTTCGATCATTTTCGCGAGAAGCGTTACCACCGTGCTCTTGCCGTTTGAACCGGTAACCGCAAGCACCGGTGATGAAATTTCCTGGCAAAAAATTTCAACGTCACTGGTAACACGAACACCCTTTGCCAGCGCCGACTGGATGGCAGGGGTCGATAAAGGGACACCGGGGCTAACAAGGATCTCCTTCGCCGATGTTAAAAGTCCCTCGTCAAACTCTCCCAGGGACAGCGGAAGATCCGGGTACTTTTGCCGTATAAGCTCGGCCTGTTCTTTGCTCATTCCTGAATCCATGGCCAGCAGGGAGCGACCAGTCGATGTGTAGTAGTCCACTATCGACTGTCCCGTTTTACCAAGACCGATGACGATGGATTCATATCGCTCATCAATGCCGGGCATAAGCTGTCCTTTTTCCTTGCATGTATTCACGAATACCACTCATCGCACCTTGAGACTGGCAAGTCCCACCAATACCAGTATGAAAGTGATTATCCAGAATCGAACAATAACCCTGGGTTCAGGCCAGCCCTTGAGCTCATAGTGATGATGCAGGGGGGCCATCTGGAATATTCTCTTGCCGGTCAGCTTGTAGGAACTCACCTGCAGAATGACTGAAACGGTTTCCATCACGAACACACCGCCCATGATGAATAGAACCAGTTCCTGCCTGACAACCACTGCAATCACACCAAGAGCGGCACCCAGGGCAAGCGCACCTATGTCTCCCATGAATACCTGCGCCGGATAGGTGTTAAACCAGAGAAAACCAAGACCGGCACCGACGATCGCGCCGCAAAATACACTGACTTCGCCAACGCCCGGAATGTAGGGGATACCGAGATACTCGGCGAAGCGAATATGTCCGGCCG
>CAZXDV010000088.1:0-11305 GCA_964639535.1 uncultured Enterobacteriaceae bacterium
GGTCACACCATCATCAAAGATCATGCCATCCTCGTGTAGCATCAGGCCGTAACGACACTTGCCGGGCTGCAGCTTTAAGAACGAGTTGGTGTAGATACGGCTAATAAATTCCGCCGCATCGGGTCCCTGTATATCTATCTTGCCAAGCGTGGAGGCATCCAGGATGCCAACACTGTTCCTGACGGCCAGGCATTCACGATTAACGCTATCCTGCATGCTTTCACCCTTGCGCGGGTAATACCATGGTCGCTTCCATTGCCCAACATTCTCAAACTCGGCGCCCTGTTCCTCGTGCCAGCGCTGTATGGCGGTATAACGAACCGGGTCAAAAAGCTCATCCGTGTTGCGGCCTGCCATGGCACCAAAGGTAACGGGAGTATAGGCGGGGCGGAATATGGTCGTACCGGTCTCCGGTATGCCCTTCCCCAGGCAGTCAGCCAGGATAGCGACGCCATTGATGTTTCCAAGCTTGCCCTGGTCGGTGCCAAATCCCATGGCGGTATAGCGTTTCACATGTTCAACGGATTCATAGCCTTCCTGGGTGGAAAGCTTGATCCCTGCTGCCGTGACGTCGAGCTGGTAATCCACGAATTGCTTGGGCGCTCTACTTACGGGCTTCGTATGCGGTATGAGAAACGCAGCCTGCTGCGGTGACTCGGGTAATTCGTCGGTGGCGAGGACCGGGCTGCTTGCTTCGTCTAATTCAAAACCAAGTTCCTTCACCACGGCCGTACCCGTTTTTGAGCCTTCATCCAGGGACGCCGCGAGTGAATAGGTTCCGTTGACAGCACCGGCACAGGTAACTTTCCCGGGTAACCTGCCGGGAACAAAGCCCACAATATCCTCCCGCCAATCCGGCCGGGTGCCGGTATGGGAACTCAGGTGTAAGGCCGGGCTCCAGCCGCCAGAGCTCACCAGCAGATCGCATTCAAGCTCACGAACGGCCGACGTCACTTGCCTGCAATCCGCATCAAGCCCGGCGATCTTTGCGGAGCGGACTCTCCTGCTGCCGCAGGCCTCGATAACGCCGTGACCGCTAATAACATCGATGCCAAGTGCACGGCATTTTTCTGCAAGCGCTCCGCCTGGGGCCTGTCGCGTGTCCACCACCGCGACCACTTCGCGCCCGGCGGCGTGCCAGTCCAGCGCTGCCTGGTAAGCACTGTCATTACAGGTACACACCAGTAATTTTTTTCCCGGAGCGACGCCATAACGATTCACGTAGGTGGAAACAGATGAAGGCAGCATCACGCCCGGCAGGTCATTGTTGGCAAAGACCAGCGGTCGCTCTATGGCACCCGTGGCAAGAATGACCTTGCGAGCCCTGACACGGTGAAGACGCTGGCGGCTTCCATGCCGTTTTGCTTCCGCAAGGTGGTCGTTACGTCGTTCCACAATTCCAAGGAAGTTTTGATCGTAGTAGCCGAACACGGTGCTGCGTTTCAGCAGGGTCACGTTTTCCATGGCAGAAAGCCTGGCTACTGTGCTTTCGATCCACGCTTCTGCGCTGTCTTCGCCTATGCGTCTTTTTTCAGCAAGCAGGCTGCCGCCGAACTCGGCCTGTTCATCTGCCAGCATCACCCGTGCACCACTGGTGGCTGCGGCCAGCGCCGCCGCAAGCCCTGAAGGACCGCCACCGACAACCAGGACATCGCAGTGCTGGTTTAACTTGTCGTAGGTATCCGGATCTTTTTCTTCCGGGGCCTTGCCAAGCCCCGCCGCCTTGCGGATGAAGTGCTCGTAGGTCATCCACATCTTGCCGGGAAACATGAAAGTCTTGTAGTAAAAACCGGGCGGCATTAAGCGCCCGAAGAACCCGGTAATGGCCATGAGGTCGAAATTGACGCTCGGCCAACCATTGACGCTTCGGGCTTCGAGGCCCTCGTAGAGTTCTACCTGGGTAGCACGAAGATTGGGAATTGTTCGTGCGCCTGAATCAACTTGCATGATGGCATTGGGTTCTTCTGCGCCGTGGCCGACAATGCCGCGTGGCCTGCTGTACTTGAAGCTGCGACCCACAATGGAGACACCGTTGGCGAGCAGGGCAGAAGCCAGCGTATCACCCTTGAATCCCTGGTAGCTTTGACCATCAAATGTAAAATTTATGACGGTGCTTCGATCAATACGACCACCATCGCCCAGTCGATTACCCTGCATCAGCTGCTTTCCTCTTTTACCGAGGGCTGTGTGCCGACGGGGTAGGACTCAAGGACGTCATAGCTCACCGTGTGACGGGTAACATTTAGATAGCGACGACAGCCGGCAGCGTGATACCACATCTCGTGGTGGATACCCCGCGGATTTTTCCTGAAAAACAGGTAGTCTCCCCATTCCTCGTCGCTGAGGTCTTGCGGTTTTTCCGGCCGGGCAATGTGGGCCTCGCCGACATAGTTGAATTCTTCTTCTTCGCGGAGTTCGTCGCAGTAAGGACAGTGAATTTGCAGCATGATAATGTCCTAGTGTGCAACGCCAGCAGCACCGTGTTCATCAATCAGGGCGCCACTATGAAAACGGTCAATGGAAAAGGGTGCGGCCAGTGGGTGCGGCCTGTCATTGGCGACGGTGTCTGCAAAAACATATCCTGAGCCAGGCGTCGCCTTGAAGCCGCCGGTACCCCAGCCACAGTTAAAGTAGAGACCCTCGATGGGGGTCAGGCTGAGTATCGGGCAGGCATCCGGGCAGGTGTCGACGATGCCACCCCACTGCCGGTTCATGCGAACGCGGGAAAAGGTGGGAAACAGTTCAATGATGGCTTCAACGGCGTGTTCGATAATGTGCAGTGAGCCCCGCTGACCGTAGCCATTGTAGTGATCAATACCTGCACCGATAACCAGGTCGCCCTTGTCAGACTGGCTGATATAACCGTGCACGGCATTGGACATCACCACGGTATGCAGGCAGGGCTTCAGTGGTTCGGAAACAAAGGCCTGCAGGGGATGAGATTCCAGTGGCAGTCGAAGACCGGCCATTGCCGCGACGACACCGGAGTTACCTGCAGCCACCGATGCCACCTTGCGTGCCCCGATAAAACCATTGGACGTTTCAACACCGAGCACCTTGCCATTTTCGTGTCGTATACCGGTGACCGCACATTGTTGAATAAGATCAACGCCAAGGGCATCGGCAGCCCTGGCATAGCCCCATGCCACCGCATCATGTCTTGCCACACCGCCCCTTGGTTGCCATGAAGCGCCCAGTACCGGGTAACGCTTGCCCGCAGAACAATCCATGATCGGTACAAGGTCCTGTACCTCTGCAGTACTCAGTATTACGCCATCGATTCCGTTCAGGCGATTCGCGTTCACCCGGCGTTCGATGTCACGCATATCCTGTAGACTGTGCCCCAGGTTCAATACGCCGCGCTGGGAAAACATGACATTAAAATTAAGTTCCTGGCTCAGGCCTTCCCACAATTTCATCGACAGCTCGTAAAGGTGAGCAGCCTCATCCCACAGGTAGTTTGATCGAATGATGGTCGTGTTGCGTGCGGTATTGCCACCACCAAGATAGCCTTTCTCAACCACCGCAACATTGGTAATTCCGTGAACCTTTGCCAGGTAGTAAGCAGTGGCAAGGCCATGGCCGCCACCACCGATGATCACAACGTCGTATTCTGACCTTGGCTCGGGGCTACGCCAGCTTCGCTGCCAGTTTTCATGGTAGCTGAGGGCGTTTTTAAGAAGACTGAAGCCGGAAAATCGATTCATCACTGCCATTCGTGGCTGGTTTTTTGAGGAAGGCTGTCACCTATCTCGTAGTAGCCGCCCTTGAAGTCCACGTAGATGTGTTCCTCGGCGACCAGCGAGCCTGAGTCATCAAGGGTACCGGCCATGATGGACACGTGGTCCTGGTCCTTTGAATCCCAGAAAAGGCTTGCGCCACACAAGTCGCAAAATCCGCGGCGCGCCAGCTTCGATGACTGGTACCAGCGTAAATGTTCACTGGCTTCGATCAGTAGTTCTTCTCTTTCTGCGGCAGTGGCGGCGACAAAGTGCCCGCTGGTGCGCCGGCACTGTTCACAGTGACAGTAGATAACAGGGCGAAGCTTGCCGTTGACAGTGTATTTCACTGCGCCACAAAGACATGCGCCTGTATGTACCTGCGTATCAGCCATTGGCGCCATTCACGTCACGCAGTCTTTCATTTTTCGGGTCAAAGGGGCTTTCACCAATAACCACGGCCGGGTAGGTTTTTCCAAGGATCTCTATGTCCATCGCGGTACCCGTCTCAGCGTGTTCGATGTTTACCATGGCCATCGCCAGGGACTTGCCAAGACGAAAGCCGTATCCGCCACTCGTCGCCCTTCCAATCACTTCGTCATTGATCGTCAGAGCATTGTTGCCCAGCGCATCCGCGTCATCCACGTCCTTTACTTCCAGCGTAACCAGCACCTTGTCGAGGCCTTTTTCCTTCGTAGCCACCAGGCTTTCCTTGCCGGGAAAATCTCCCTTGTCGGGGTGAACAAAACGGTCCATGCCGGATTCCCAGGCGGAGTATTCAATGGATAATTCTGTGCCAACAACACGGTAGGATTTTTCCAGGCGCATGGAGTCCATGGCTCGAATGCCAAAGGGTTTCAAGCCAAGATCCTCACCGGCGGCGAACAGTGCGTCAAAAATATGATTCTGGTATTCAATGGGGTGATGCAGTTCCCAGCCCAGTTCACCCACGTAATTGACGCGCATGGCGTTGACAGGAGCCATGCCAACCACCACGTCCCGTGAAGCCAGCCAGGGAAAGCCTTCGTTTGAGAAATCATTGCCTGATACTCGCTCAAGAAGCTGGCGTGAGCGTGGTCCTGCGATGACAAGCACGCCAATGGCGCCGGTGAGGTCCTGGAAGTGTACAGAGCCATCGCTCGGCATGTGTTTCTTGAGATGGTCGTGGTCCAGTCGCTGTAATGCCCCGGCAGAGACCAGGTAAAAGGAATCGTCCGCATCCCGTCGCACGGTGAATTCCGAGTGGACACCGCCTGTGCTGGTAAGGATGTGGCTGAGTGAAATGCCGCCCTGTTTTTTAGGAATACGATTGGCGAGAAGGCCATCAAGAAAGGCCTCGGCCCCGGGGCCGGACACGCGGCACTTGGCAAAAGCGGTCATGTCCAGCAGGCCGACATTGTCGGTGACATTTTTTACTTCACGCTCAATAGCACTAAACCACTTTGAGCGTCTGAATGACCAGTCATCTTCCTGCGCCATGCCATCTGTGGCAAACCAGTTTGGTCTTTCCCAGCCGGACTTCTGTCCAAATACTGCCCCCATGGCTTTTAGCCTGTCATAGCAGGGAGCGGTGCGCAGGGGACGACAGGCGGGGCGTTCTTCATCCGGGAAATGCGTGATAAAAACGTGGCTGTAGGCTTCTTCATTCTTGTTTACCAGGTAGGACCTGGTGGCGTAGTCACCGTAACGTCGAGGGTCGACACCCAGCATATCTATAGTGGGTTCGCCTTCAACGATCCATTCCGCCAGCTGCCACCCGGCACCGCCTGCGGCAGTGATGCCAAAACTATGGCCCTCGTTCAGCCAGAAGTTTTCATGCCCCCAGGCCGGGCCAACAATCGGGTTACCGTCAGGGGTATAGGCAATAGCGCCGTTATAAACCTGCTTGACGCCAACCTCGGCAAAGGCCGGCACGCGATTCATGGCGGCCTCGATGTGTGGCTCCAGGCGATCAATATCCTCGGGGAACAGCTCGTACTCTGCCTTCAGGTCAGGGCCGTCCACATAACAGGCAGGCGCACCTTTTTCGTAGGGGCCGAGAATCAGGCCGCGGTTTTCCTCGCGCATGTACCAGGCACCATCGGATTCACGCAATACCCCCATTTCCGGCAAGCCCTGCTCGTGCCTGGCAACGATATCAGGATGGGGTTCGGTCACAATGTATTGGTGTTCAACGGGGATAACGGGAACATCAAGGCCCACCATCTGACCGGTTTGCCTGGCATAGTTGCCGGTGGCAGAGACGATGTGCTCGCAGCTGATATCCCCCTTGTCAGTTTTTACCAGCCACTCACCGGAAGGCTTTTTCTCTATGTCCAGCACAAGCGTTTGCCGGTGAATTTTTGCACCCATGGCCCGCGCTCCTTTCGCCAGGGCCTGGGTCAGGTCTGCGGGCTGAATGTAACCATCATCGGGATGGTGAATGGCGCCCACCAGGCCTTCGGTGTTGCACAGGGGCCATAGTTCTTTGACGCCATCCGGGGTGAGGAAATTGACGTTTACACCGATTGTGCGGGCAGTAGCGGCGTACTGGTAATACTCATCCATGCGGTCCTGGTTCATTGCCAGGCGAATATTGCTTACCTTTTTGAAGCCAACGTCCTGGCCGGTTTCCTCTTCCAGGCTGCTGTACAGCTTGACGGAATACTTGTGGATTTGCCCGACGCTGTAGCTCATGTTGAACAGCGGCAGCAGGCCTGCGGCATGCCATGTAGAACCCGATGTAAGCTCGGATTTTTCCAGCAGCATCACGTCTTCGCCCCAGCCTTTTTTTGCCAGGTGATAGAGAGTGCTTACGCCAACAACACCCCCGCCGATTACCACAACACGAGCCTGATTTTTCATTCCAAAGAGTCCAATTTTGTCCTGGGGGAAGACGTGCCGAAGAACGCCAGCCCTGATAAAGAATTTCGCATACTAGCCGAGGAAAACCGGCCGAATTAGCTCAGGCGCGACCGGCTATATCTGAAACGCGTCCTGAGTGAGCGTAGCCTGGCAAAACGGACCATTCTTCACAGGCATGAGAGCCTTATGAACGCCACCTGCGTACTGGCGGCGCGTTCAGCGCTCGCGCTGGTCAATTTCTGTTCATCGATGTCAGGCGGGGGGCAGCAGTACCATCTTGCCGGTATGCTTTTTACTCAAAAATTCTTCCTGGGCAGCTCTTATTTCACCCAGTGGAAAGCTCTTTGCAACCAGTGGACGAATTTCATTTTTTTCAATGTAGGAAACGAGGTTTTCAAAGATCCTGTTTTCCTGGTGGGTGCAGCCAAAAAAGGTTTGATCCTTTAAATAGAGTGTCCTGAGGTCCAGGTCAACGATGGGGCCGGCAATGGCACCGGCGGTGGCATAACGCCCACCGACCCTGAGTATGTCCAGCAGCTGGGGAAAGCCGGGCCCACCTACCAGGTCAACCACAAGATCAACACTGTCTTTGCCGAGGGCGGCTACAAGGTCCGCTTCCCTGTCAAAGACTGTTTCCGCACCAATGGCCAATACCTCGTCCTTCTTTGCTGCCGAGGCAACGGCCAGGACCTCTGCGCCGCGTCGCCGCGCAAGCTGGATGGCAGCAGAACCCACGCCACCGGAGGCACCGGTGATGAGTACCCGTTCTGCCGCCAGTGACGAACGTTCAAGCAGGTTTTCGGCGGTGGAGTAGGCGCAGGGAATGGAAGCAATCTCTTCATCACTCCAGTCACAATCAATCTTGAGAGCATCCTTGCTGGCAATTTTCAGGTACTGTGCAAATCCACCGTCGATTTCTGAGCCGACAGTGAAGCAATAAAACTCACCTTTCCCAGGATCCGGAATAATACTTCGAACAATGACCCGCTCACCGATTCTCGATGAGGGGATGCCGCTGCCGCAGGCGACAACGTAGCCACAGCAATCAGCCCCCTGGATACGGGGAAAGTCTATGGTAGCGCCACCCCAGGAAGAGTCCTTGCTTTCGGCCAGTTCGAAACCACCCAGGCCACCGTCAGAGGTCTCCCCGGTGACACTTTTTGAATACCAGCCAATGCGGGTGTTGATGTCCGTGTTGTTCATTCCCGCAGCTGACACTTTTATAAGCACTTCATTTTCTTCGGGAATCGGGGTTGCTACATCATCGCGATACTCCAGCTTTTCCAGGCCACCATGTGCAGTGAGCAATACCGCGCACATTTTTTCGGGGATTTTATTCATGTTCCAGGTGTCACCTATGGGTAGATTTGGCATGTCGAATTTTGACAGCCAAATTATAGTAAATGGTTGAATACAAATGCATAATACAACATCTGAAGGTCGAAATTACAAGATCGAGGTAACAGGCTGATATGTCAAACTCGGCGTCCACATCACTTCCCAGGAACTTCTGTTTCCTGCTAATTGACAACCTGTCACTGATATCGCTGGCATCGGCAATTGATCCATTACGAATGGCCAATCGAATCCTGGGAACGGAATTCTATACGTGGAAACTACTTTCCGAATCGGAAGACACAGTGGTCGCCAGCGATGGTGTCAGTATCAATGTCGATACCAGTACTGAGCAATGTCCAAAGCCGGCAAATACCGACATCATCATTGTCTGCTCCGGGGTTGACGTTGAATCAAATTATTCTCCACGTACACTCAAATGGCTCAAGGCCCAGTCACAAAGAGGTATAGCACTGGGTTCTGTTTGTACTGCGGCTTACGTCCTGGCAAAGGCTGGTTTGCTTGAAGGCTATCGCGCCAGTATACACTGGGAGAATCTCACTACCCTGAGAGAGGGTTTTCCCAATGTCCAGATAAGTCCGCGGGTGTTTTCAATTGACCGGGACAGGTTTACCAGTTCAGGTGGTACCGCGCCACTGGACATGATGGTTTACCTGGTTTGCAAGCAACATGGAAATAGCGTCGGCGCAGAAATCGCGGAGCAGTTTGTTCACGAACGCATAAGAAATGCAGAAGATGATCAGCGCATACCCCTGAGACACCTGCTGGGGAATCCTTCTCAAAAACTGGTGGTGGCGGTTGAACTGATGGAGGCCAACCTTGAAGAGCCTATAAGTCAAAAGGAACTGGCGGACTACATCGGGCTGTCAAGAAGACAACTGGAACGCCTGTTTAACAAGTATCTTGCCTGTACACCATCAAAATATTACCTGCAATTACGCTTGAGTCGCGCCAAGCAACTACTCAGGCAAACCAACCTGAGTATACTTGAGATATCTTCCGTGAGTGGTTTTATTTCCACGTCCCATTTCAGTAAATGTTACAAGGATCTCTATGGCTACTCACCGAGCCTGGAAAGAAACGCAAACAAGGAAAAAGTCCAGGCTTGACAGCCCGCAAGTAAAACAATGCAACTCACTATTAACCAGTACCAGGATTACACCAGCAAGGGAGTGTATTATCCTCTGACCATCATGTCGGAGGACGAGGCACTTCGACACGAGCAAAGGCTTTGTGAGATCGAGGCCCTGCACGGACCCATGCATTACCGCGTAAAACCCTACCTCATCCTTCGTTCTGCTTACGAGATTGCCACGAATCCGCTGCTGCTTGATGCCGTGGAATCGGTACTTGGCCCTGATATCCTGCTCTGGGATTCGAGTTACGTGATCAAGGAACCTGCCAGCGAAGGATTCATCAGCTGGCACCAGGACCTGACGTACTGGGGGCTGCAAATGGACTCCGATGATGATCTTGTCACGGCCTGGGTGGCGCTGACGCCTGCTACGGTTGAGAATGGCTGCATGCAGTTTGTCATCGACTCTCATCGCCAGGGACAGTTCAAGCACCATGACACCTACGATGAGAAGAATATCCTGCACCGTGGACAGTCCATACAGGATGATTTTGACCAGAGCCAGGTAGAGCAAATCGAGCTGCGGGCAGGGCAGGCTTCACTGCACCACGGCTGGGCTGTACATTCTTCAAACCAGAATCTCTCCAGCCAGCGTCGAGTGGGGCTGACGTTTAACTACGTCAGGACCAGCGTCCGGCAAACTGTCGGGCAGGAGGAGTCTGCAACCCTGGTTCGAGGCAGGGATGACTACGGCCACTTTCTGCCGGAACCTGTGTGTGAATCGGACTTTGCTGCGATTAACGTTGATTTTCAGCTGGCGGCTGAGAGAAAAAAGAGGGAAGTCTATGACACTGCCTGAAGAAAAGGTAAATGCGATATTTTCCGAAACCGAGTGGCAGGCACGTATTGAGCTTGCCGCATGTTACCGGCTGGCAGATATATTTGGTTTCTCCGACGTTATCTGGAATCACATTACCGCGCGAATACCCGGCACCGATCACTTTCTCATCAAGTGTCTTGGCCTGCGCTATGACGAAGTGTGCGCATCAAACCTGGTCACACTCGATATGAACGGTGACGTTGTGAATCGCGGTGGAGCGAAAAATGATGAAGATCTGAACGTGACGGGCTTTGTTATACACAGCGCCATCTATGCGGCCCGCGCAGATGTGAACTGTGTCATGCATACCCATTCGCCGGCAGGCCTTGCCGTATCCGTGTTAAAGGACGGACTTGTGCCAATGGTGCTGGACGTCATGCCCTTGAAGGACAGGGTGTCCTACCATGAGTGTGAAGGTCTATCCGTGGACACGAATGAACGCCAAAGGCTCGCAACGAGTCTCGGGGAAAACAATGCCATGATCATGAGAAACCATGGGCTGGTGAGTTGCGGTGAAAGTGTTGGTGCCGCCTTCATGCTCATGTATTACCTGGAACGCGCCTGCAGCGTCCAGCTCCAGGTACAGGCGAGCGGGCAGGAGTACGTGTTACCGCCACAGGAGGTCTACGACCAGGCAGCCTCGCAGTATGATCTTTATCCCTACGGGAAGTATGAGTGGCCGGCGCTGCTTCGGCTGGTGGAACAGAAATCACCCGGGTTTAGACAATAGTGCGGTAACAGGCAGTTTACTTTTCTGAATATTCTTTTAATACCTTGAGTATTGACCAGGCAAGGATGATGTAAACCACCAATAAGGGTACAGACGCAACGATGGATGCGGTTTGCAGTGCTCGCAGGCCTCCCAGGAAAAGCAATACTGAAGGAAGAACACCAAGCGCAATAGCCCAGTAGACACGGTGAGCTCGCATTGGGTGCTGATCAGTTCTGAGGTAGCGAGTTGCGCCGGCAGACAGGGTGTAGCTAGCCGAGTCGTAGGTTGTTGCGGTAAAAATTGTGCCTATTACAGCGATGTAAACCAGCCAGAACGATCCAAACGGTAACATTTCAATAATTACGGCAATTGCCGATGATGGACTCACATCGATTGCATGTTCTGCCACGGCGTAGATGCCGTTCAATTCCAGGTACAGGGCGTAGTTACCAAAGACAATAAAAAACAGGGCGCAGCCGACGCTACCCCAAAGGAGCATGCCGAAAATAACTTCCCGCAGGGTTCTGCCGCGGGATATTTTTGCCACGAACATACCAACAAACGGTCCCAGGGCCAGCCACCATGCCCAGTAAAAGATGGTCCAGCTTTCAACAAAGTCTTCGCGGGCGAGGGGGTCAGCCCAGCTCATCATTCGAATAAAATTCTGTACAAGGTGCCCAATTGAGCTCACACCCATTTCAAGTATGAAGCTGGTGGGT
>CAZXDV010000089.1:0-11194 GCA_964639535.1 uncultured Enterobacteriaceae bacterium
AATCCCAGCCAGCGCTGAAGAACTTGTCGCCACCGCCGGTAATGATGGCAACGCGCATGTCAGGGTTGTCGCGAAAATCCGAGAAGATTTCTCCCATTCGTCGACTGGTTGCAAAATCAATGGCATTGGCTTTTGGACGGTCAAGGATGACCTCGAGGATGCCGCCTTCAATTCGTGTTTTGACGTCGTTTTCACTCATGATTTGTTTCTCTCTCGTCGTATCTAAATTCACTGTCCTTTAACCCATGCACCATGCAGATAAGCAGACCCTCGGCGGCAGGGATGCCGTCGTGGAGCGTACATGGAAGTATTTACAGCGAGTCTGCGTTCTGCATATGCATGGGTTAAAGATTGTCTGTAACGGTTATATGAATATGTTCAACCTTCGTGGGGCCTCAGTAATTCCCTGCTGATAATGTGCCGTTGAATCTCCGAGGTGCCGTCCCAGATACGTTCAACCCTGGCGTCACGCCAGAAACGTTCAAGCGGTAACTCGGACATCAATCCCATGCCACCGAAAATCTGCAGCGCTTCATCGGTGACCCGCGCCAGCATTTCCGTGGCGTATAACTTGGCACTGGCGATTTCGCGGTTCATGGGTAAATCCATGTCAATGCGATGGGCGGCCGAAAGGGTCAGCAGGTCTGCCGCATCAATTTCAGTCACCATGTCGGCAAGCTTGAACGAGACACCCTGGAAGCGACCGATGGATTGTCCAAACTGCTGGCGGTCAACAGAGTAGGGCACGACCATATCCATCACTCTTCGAGCGCGACCCACCGCCATTGCAGCAACCGTAAGCCGAGTCGCGTGCAGCCAGCGATTTGCCAGCTCAAAGCCCTGGTGAACTTCGCCGAGCATTTGGCTCCTGGGAAGTCTGCATTCATCAAAATTGAGGATGCAATTATGGTAGCCTCGATGGGAAACAGACTGGTACCCGGGACGAATTTCAAATCCCGGCGTGTCGCGGTCAACGAGGAAGCAGCTGATAAGTTTCTTTGTACCCTTGCTGGTGCTTTCTTCACCGGTGGCGACAAAGACAATAACAAAGTCAGCAATGTCTGCATGGCTGATAAAATGCTTGGTGCCATTGATGACCCAGTCGTCCCCGTCGGGTCTTGCAGAACATTTCATACCCCGCACATCGGAACCTGCACCGGGCTCTGACATGGCAAGGGCATCAAATTTCTCACCCTTTACTGCCGGAAGAAGGTAACGCTCAACCTGCTCACCTTCACAGGCTGCCAGGATCCCCGAAGGTCGGCCAAAAAAAACTGTCAGCGCCATGCAGCCGCGGCCCAGCTCCCGCTCGAGCAGGGTAAAGTCGAGGTGGTTTAAACCACCACCGCCAAGTTCCTCCGGTATGTTGGCGGCGAAGAAACCAAGGTCCTTACACTTTTGAGCAATGTCCTGTCCAAGCCCGGGTGGGACAACACCGGTTCTCTCTATTTCATCCTCATGGGGATAGATTTCGTTCTCGACAAACTTCCTGACAGTTTCGACTATCAGTTCCTGTTCATGACTCAGGCTAAAATTCACTCGGGCACTCCTTATTTCTTTTGACCGACATAACGACCGGCGGACGGGGGGCGTGGAATATCGACATGGGCCTCGGCAAAATCCAGGGCTTTTTGTAATACATCGCCCTGTGCTTCGCTTACACGACTTTTTGCCGTGTCTACATGCAGGTACATTTCTTCTGCAGTCGCCAGCAACCGCTTATCTTCGCTCGCATGCATGGAGAAAAAAACATGCAAACGCTTTGCGTCCGCGTGTATCACCTGTGCAGTGGTGTAAAAGGCCTGGTTCACTCCTACTTCGTCTACGTGGATAATGTGTGACTCTGCAGTGTAGTAACTGAATCCCTGCGCCAGGTAATTCGAGTCAGCACCTATCATGCGCAGCAGGCGTATGGAAGATTCTGAAAATACCTCGGTATAGCGAAAGTCGGTCATGTGCCCGTTGTAGTCAATCCATGCAGGCAGCACCGTTGCCTCAAGCATGCGCGTAGGCTTGCCGGCCTCAATCACCGGTAACTGACTTTCCCGTAAGTTGTCAGCCAGGTGGCGATCGTGCTGCTGCAATACTTCCCCTGCAGCCCAGTTTCGATCTTTCAGCGAACGCATCATGCCAACAAGGTTACTGTCGCGGATTCGCTCCAGTTCCCTGAGTGACTGTCCTTTCGCCTGCGCGTCGGACTGCGAGGCAATCTTTTGTACCAGCTCATCTGTCAGGTCCGGCACGTCCATCAGCTTTGTCCAGGGCCATTGCAGGGCCGGGCCAAATTGCTCAATAAAGTGGGCCATACCCGCTTCACCACCGGCAAGGCGGTAGTTTTCGAACAGGCCCATCTGTGCCCAGCGCAAACCAAACCCATACTTGATGGCATCATCGATTTCTTCCGTGGTCGCGATGTCATCGTTTATAAGCCACAGGGCTTCACGCCACACCGCTTCAAGAAAACGGTCGGCGATGTGGGCATCGATTTCCTTGCGCACAGGCAAGGGCTTCATACCAATCGATTTCAATATTTCGCAGGCCGCGCTTGCCGTGGTTTCATTCACCGCGTTACCGCAGACAACTTCCACCAGGGGTAGCAGGTAAACCGGGTTAAAGGGGTGTGCGACGACAATCTTTCCGGGATTTGACGCATTTTCCTGTAGCTGACCGGGTTTGAAACCGGAGGTGGAGGAGCCAACAATAGCATTCGAAGGGGCGTGTTGCTGGATCTCGGTAATGGTCTTTCGCTTGAGGGAAAGGTCCTCAGGTACGCTTTCCTGTATCCAGGCCGTATCGTAAACGGCTTCGGCGATGCTGTTACAAATTACCAGCTCTCCTTCAGTGGGCATGGGAACATCTGCAAGGGCCGGCAAAGATGCGCGGGCGTTGACCAGTATTTCTTCCAGCTGGCGTTCAGTGTCAGGGCTGGGATCAAATACCTGCACCCGCCAGCCATGCAGCAGGAAACGTGCTGCCCAGCCACCACCGATAACACCGCCACCGATGATCGCGACTATGGGCGCCTGCGCTTCTTCAATGGTCATAGAGGCGCTCTTTTCACCAGTTTTAATTTCTCTCGAACCGCTTCAGGACCAATTACCGTCGCGCCCATGTCGCTGACTATTCTTACCGCGCGTTCGACCAGCTGTGCGTTTGTAGCGAGTACGCCTTTCTCGAGATATAGATTATCCTCGAGACCGACGCGAACATTGCCACCGGCAAGTACCGCGGCCGCAGCGTAGGGCAACTCATTTCTCCCCAGTGAAAAAGCTGAAAAGGTCCAGTCACCAGGAATGTTATTGACCATTGCCATGAATGTATTGAGATCATCCGGCGCGCCCCAGGGAACGCCCATGCAGAGTTGTACAAGCACCGGCTCTTCTATTAAGCCTTCTTTAACGAGTTGTTTTGCGAACCACAGGTGACCCGTGTCAAAGGCTTCAATCTCGACACGCACACCCAGGTCCAACGCGATTTTTGCCATTGCCCTTAACATGCCCGGGGTGTTCATCATGACGTAGTCAGCTTCGGCAAAATTCATGGTGCCACAGTCGAGCGTACAGATTTCCGGTTGACACTCCTTAACGTGTTGCATGCGTTCCGTTGCACCTGCCATGTCAGTGCCGGCATCATTTAAGGGCAGGGGAGCTTCATCAGATCCAATTACCATGTCGCCGCCCATGCCGGCAGTGAGATTAAGTACAACATCGGTGTCGGACTCTCGTATTCTTTCAGTGACTTCTCGATAGAGCTCGACGCGACGCGAGGGAATTCCCGTATCAGGTTCCCGGACATGACAGTGAACAACCGCGGCCCCTGCTTTTGCTGCTTCAATGGCGCTGTCGGCAATTTCCTGCGGACTTCGAGGAACATGGGGTGACCTGTCCTGCACGCTTCCAGAGCCGGTGACCGGGCAGGTGATAAATACTTCTCGGTTCATTTGTAGTGTCATGCTTATAACTCCGGGTTTAATTCAAGTCTCTTGCGAGTACACGTATACGGCTATCCACTTCGTTATTTTCAATATAGTAGCCACGCAAATGTCTTTCTCCGCTGGTCGGGTCAAATGCATCGCGTCCGTGCAGTACTCTCAGGTTGTCAAAGAAAAACATCTCGCCGGGCTGCAGCGCGTAATGAACACTGTAAACAGGCTCACGTACCTTCAGCATGAGTTGCTGATAAGCCGCATAAAAATCATAAAGCAGTTCGCTCGACATATCCGGTATGTCTACGAGGTGTGCATTGAAGGCAAAGTATGCCAGTTCACCATCTTCACGGTACCCCACGATGGGACGGTGCTTGCGTATATCGTATTCATCATCGTGAAAGCGAAAAGGCACAGGCGTTGTCCTGAGCAACTCGGCCGCTTCCGGGTCGGATTCCTGGTAGTCCCGCCAGATACGAAATCCGTCAGCAAACACGGACTCACCACCGTTGGTACTGTTTTTAAAACAATGCAGGAACTGGTAGCTTGGAATTACCTGCTGGTTGGCGAGGTCAGTGTGCAGGGGAAGTTTCAGGGAGGTGTAGGCAAGGTTATTGGGATCTACCTTGCTCACCACCTCAAACATCACGCCATAATTCGTTTCACGCTTGAATCCAATCAGCTCGGCAAAGCGTTCGCCGGCCAACGCATCGGCCTCCAGTCCCTCGATAATCAATAAGCCACTGCGTTTTGCTTCCACCAGCATTTCTATCATCACCCGTGGTGACTCGATACAGTCTTTGGCAACAAAACGTGGAATAGGGGATAGATCCCTGCCATCCCACAGGACCCGATCTACTTCAGCCGGGTCTACTCTTTTCTTCCCGGGTTGATGCGCCATGAGCCACGAAAGGGAATAGCTTGAGATTCCCGCTTTATCCGGCCACTGCAACAGCAGCATATCATCCTGGAATTCGCAGGAATCCGGCCGGGTGTCGATGGCGACACTGGTCAGGTCAAAGACTCGTTCTTTCGTATCCGGGTGAAACTCGTCCGGGTCATTATCACGTAGCCATATGTAGGGTAATTCCGAAACGGAATCATCGTCCCAGTACAGTTTTAGTCCACGTTCCAATGGTTCGATTCTTGTTACCTTCATAAACACCGCTACTCACTTTTGAATATAGTCATGAGGAAAGGTTAAAGACGCAGCTTAAGAATCATCAACTACCAGTTGTTGATCCTTGCCAGGCTTGTGCATGGTTTGAAACGGAGTTCGTCCGGTACTGCGTTCAGGTTAACTCGTAAGGAATCTGCGTTCCGGGGGTGGCCACCAGTCGAGGGTTTTTTCGTAGGCTGAATTCGAACGCATCAAGGTGCTCCGAAGAATAGTAACCACCCCATCCTAATCAAAATGGCAGGGCGACTCAACAATTCAGTTGAATAGACAGGCCAACAGCGCCAGCATAGGGGAAATGAAGCGCATAAGTTTTCATATTTCGAAGGGGTGAATGCAGTGACTAAAATTGGCTTTATAGGATTGGGAAATGTTGGCGCCAAGCTCGCCGGCAGCGTGCTGCGTAATGGCTTTGACCTGACGGTCAACGATCTGGATAAGTCTGCGGCTGCCGGGTTGCTGGAAGGTGGGGCGCGCTGGGCCGGGTCGGCAGGGGAGCTGGCGGCTGCGGTGGATATTGTTATCACCTGCCTGCCAAGCCCGGCGATCAGCGCAGCAGTGATGGAAGAACCGGATGGAATCCTGTCGGCGCTTGGACCGGGAAAAACCTGGGCGGAGATGAGCACCACGGATGCTGCCGAGGTGCAGCGCCTCGGCAAGCTGGTTGAGAGTACGGGTGCGAAGCCGGTGGATTGTCCAGTTTCCGGCGGCTGTCATCGTGCGGCGACTGGTAACATTTCTATTTTTGCCGGCTGCGAGCGCGGCGTGTTTGAAGAGCTACTACCGCTTCTGACCACCATGGGAAGGCGCATCCTGCACACAGGCGACCTTGGCAGTGCATCAATGCTAAAAGTGATGACTAACTATCTGGCAACGGCGAACCTGGTGAGCCTGTGTGAAGCCCTGGCTACCTGTCACAAGACCGGCCTTGATTTGAATACCACCTACGAAGCAATTCGAATCTCGTCAGGAAACTCCTTTGTTCATGAAACCGAGAGCCAGGTGATACTGAATGGCAGCAGGGATATTAATTTCACCATGGACCTGGTACTGAAAGATATTGGCCTGTTCCAGGCCATGGCCGATCGAGCCGGTATTGAACTGGATATGTCCCCCAGGCTTATCGAGATATTCAAGGACGGCATTGAGCGCTACGGTGAACGTGAATGGTCTCCAAATATTATCAAGCGACTGGAAGATCAGTGCGACATGGAGATCCTGGCACCGGGATTTCCCCCGGAAATGCTGGATGATGAGCCGGAAGAGCCGGGTTACGAAGTAGACCCCATGACCAGGGTAAATACCTGAGGAACAGCATTACTATCCAGTGGTATCAAGACCTGGTGGCACTGATCCTGGCGCTGTACAGGCCTGTATTTTCGGGCAACGCCGTCCAGCCACCCATGCCCCTTGTCAGCAGGGTTCGGCTGGCCTCATCAAGTTCTTCAAAAGCCTCGAGGCCGTAGGAGGTTAATGCGTTCACCTGGATATTTTCAAAACCGGCCCCGGTGATGAATTCCAGGTAGCACTCCAGGGTTTCCAGGGGAGTAATCAGCGCGCCGGCCCACTCATCCACGTTACTTTTCAAGGGCTCAGGCAGCTTGCCACAGATGACCGTGTCGGATATCGACATACGCCCTCCCGGTTTCAGCACTCGATAAGCTTCCGCGAACACAGCCTTTTTGTTTGAAGAGATGTCGATGACACAATTGGAAATGATAACGTCGACAGAGCCCGTGTTGACGGGCAGGTCCTCGATATTACCAATATGAAATTCAACATTACGAATGTCCGTATTGGCCTTGTTCCTGTTCGCAAGCTCGATCATTCCCGGGGTGGCGTCAATACCGATGACCCTGCCAGCGGGGCCGACTTCACTGGCGGCGAGGAAGCAATCCATTCCACCTCCGCAACCGAGGTCAAGAACAGTTTCCCCGGGCTGTAGTTTCACACCGTCAAGCGGGTTACCGCAGGCAATGGAGGCATCTACCGCGTCCTGCTGTATGCTACCCAGCTCGTCCTCGCTGTAAACACGTTCGGCCAGTTTGCCTGCTTCGAGCTTAACCCGGGGTGCCAGTCCATCCTGGTTAAAAGCCAGAGCCCCCTTGTCATTTAAAACATGTTCTGCAAACTCGCCATAGCGCTCAATTACCTTTTTTTCATCCTGCATGCTTGCCTCCGCCTGTTTATGGTGATGCATCGAAAATTCAGAACAATTGATTAACGGTTTTCTTGAACCACCTGATGTTTTCGTCATGTAACCAGTGGGTTGTCATCTGGCATTCCTGTTCACTTGCTAACCAACCTGCTTCTCTCAGTTGTTTTACATGCTGGGATACCGTGGCCTGTGAAATAGGCAGTGCATTCACCATGTCCCTGGTGTAGCAATTCGGGTTTGCTACCAGGAACTGCAGGATTGAAAGGCGCATTGGTTGTCCAATTGCCTTCATCATCAGGAGCAGGCGGGCATTCTCACCCTGAGTAAGTTTCTTCATCAGTCACTTGCTATCTATTATCGGTATTTACCGATTAAAGATAGCAGGCTTTCACCTGGCCAGCAAGCCTGGTGCTTAATTGCTGTTCGGCAGACTGAGCTTTGTCATACGTCCGCCATCAATGGTGTACACCTGGCCTGAAATAAATGCGCTTTCTTCCGAAGCGAGAAAGGCGGCGAGGGCAGCAACTTCCTCGGGTGTGCCAGAACGTCCAACGGGATGAATGCTACCGAGTCCTTTCACAAAAGCATCCGGGTCGGCCTGGTTGGCAACAAAGTCGTTGTTGAGCTCGGTATCAATCCAGCCCGGCGCGATAGCGTTGCAACGTATGCCATCGCTGCCATGGTCAACCGCGACCGCCCGGGTCAATCCATGCAGTCCTGCCTTTGAGGCGCAATAGGCAGCATGCAGGGGATTGCTACCAAGACCTTCGATGGAACCTATGTTAATTACGGCGCCCTTTGATTTTGAGAGGTGCACAAGGGCAGCCTTGATTAACACAAAGGGTGCAGTCAGGTTAACAGCCAGGGTTCTCTGCCACTGTTCCACTGACATGTCCTGCAGGTTTGCTTCAATCATCATTCCTGCGTTATTCACCAGCACGTCGAGGCGCCCGGCTTGCTGGATGACTTCATCTATTACCCGGTGACAACTTTTCGAATCACCCAGGTCGCAGGTGATTCCCTCAAATTCTTCTTCCTTACCTCTTTGCGCTGTGAACACCCTTGCACCTTCACTGGCAAATCTTTGTGAAATGGCCTTTCCTATACCCGAGCGACCACCGGTTACCAGTACGACCTTGCCATCGAAACGTTTCATGAAACCGCCTTGCCCCCGTTAACCTCGATTAATTCTCCACAGATGTAGCGTGACTGGTCGGAGGCAAGAAAAAGCACAACCTCGGCGATATCTTCAGGCTGCGCAATACGACCAAGAGGCACGGTTTTATCAAGTTCAGCCACCGCGGTGTCAGGGTTATAACCGCGCAGTTCAAAGCCGGTGCGCAGCATGGGTGTGTCCACCTCGTTAGGGCAGACAGCATTGATGCGTACTCCCTGTCCGGCATGATCCCGACCCATGCATTGTGTGAGCGAGGCTAAAGCAGCCTTGGTCATACAATAAACGGCATGCCCTGGTCCGGGATGAACCCCCCAGCAGGAAGCCACATTGACGATGACACCTGCATTCTGTTTTTCCATCAGTGGTATTGCCTGTCGACATAGCTGAAATGGCGCTTTGACATTGATAGCCATGGAAATATCAAAATCTTCATCGGACGAAGCTGTGACTGGCCCACGGCGCATAATTCCTGCGTTATTCACCAGGATATCA
The DNA here is from genome assembly GCA_964639535.1 of uncultured Enterobacteriaceae bacterium. Classification (GTDB taxonomy): domain Bacteria; phylum Pseudomonadota; class Gammaproteobacteria; order Eutrophobiales; family Eutrophobiaceae; genus WLWS01. Next base: position 8,930 of record CAZXDV010000089.1, read on the forward strand.
AGTCCACCGAGTTGCTCCGCCGCTTTTTCAACCAGGCTGTTCGTGTATGCATTGTCTGAAAGGTCGCCAGGCAGGTGAACATCAGCATCAAGTGAAGATACATCAAGGTCAGCAACGGCCAGTTTCGCGCCTTGCGAACGGAACAGGCTGCCAATTGCCATGCCAATTCCACCGGCGGCCCCGGTCAGTAGTACTTTCTTGTTGTTAAAGTGCATGGTAGCGAGTTTCGTTTTATCTCTGCACGTCTCCGGGTATCTCACTTTCGCGTTTCTTTATAAACGCCAGCAATGCTTCATCCACGGCCGGATCCAGCGCAGGCTGTTCATACTGGTCCAGTAAATTTCGAACGTGATTCGCGGCGCGTTCGGTGATTTCAATAGAACCATCGGCTTCCCACTGCTCAATGGAGTTGTTGTCAAAAAGTTTTGGCATAAAGAAGGCATTCTGAAAGTTGTCCTGGGTATGCGGGTGCCCCATGTAATGTCCGCCCGGACCAATATCAGGAATTGCTGCCAGTGCCTCCTCAAAGTCATGCCATTGCGGCCCTTCAGCCATGCGGTAGGCCATGGCGCATTGTTCCGCATCGACTACGAACTTGGACATGCAGCAGTGCATACCACCCTCGTTCCATCCCGCAGAGTGCCAGATGTAATCCGCACCAGCCAGGGTAACGGCCATCAGGGTGGTAGCACTTTCATAGCCAGCCTGGGCATCAAAGGTTTTTGCTCCGCCAAGGGTGTTGGATGTTCGCCAGGGAACATTGTAGAAGCGAGCCATCTGGCCAATCATGAAATTCATCAGGGAAATCTCCGGCGTGCCCGCCATTGGCGCTCCTGATGCCATGGATACGGTGCTAAGGTAATGACCATAAATAGCTGGCGCCCCCTTGTTCACCACCTGGGTATAGGCCAATGCCGACAACGCTTCAGCGTTTAGTTGTGCCACGGTTGCGACGGTACTTGCAGGTGTATTTGCTCCTCCAAGAACAAAGGGTGAACAAAGAACCGGTTGGTTATGAATGGCGAACTCCCTGAGCGCACCAAGCATTGTTTCATCCCAGACCAGGGGTGAATTTCCATTAACGTTTGCCGTGACCACCGGGTGCTCCTGGATATAGTCTTCGCCAAACAATATTTTTGTCATTGCTATGACGTCCGCCGCATTACTACCCGAGGTCGACATACCCATGTAGGTTTTGTCGGAATGCACCATGGATGAATAGGTGATCCACAGGTGACGGTGACCAACGGGAATATCCATGGGTTCACAAATGACGTGTGCGCTTGAATGCAGGGCAGGACACATTTGCGAGAGCTTGTGAAAAATATTTAGATCCTTGAGGCTACCCCAGCGTCGTTTCCCCTCGAGGTCACGAATAAAAGGAGCACCGGTCATGGGCACAAAAATACTGTGCCCCTCACCAAGCTTGACTGACTTTTCCGGGTTACGTGCATGCAGGGTAATTGTTTCCGGAATGCTGGTGATAAGTTCTTTCACCATGCTGCGATCAAAGCGCACTCGTTCTCCCTGTACATTCGCACCCGTTGCTTTCCATTGTTCCAATGCGACGGGATCGCGAAAGTCTACACCCACGTTTTCAAGAATATCCATTGAAGCATCATCGATTCGATGGATTTGTTCTTCGGAGAGGGGTTCAACATTGGGCAATTGCCTGCGCAGGCTCGGAAGCATTTCCTCCTTCTGGTTAGTGCGTAGTTCCTTACGAGCTTTTCGACCGCCGCGTCTTGTAGTTCTGTCACCAGCCATGTTCAGTTCCCCATGGGTAAGAGAAAATTATCGTTACAGTATTGTTGACTAAAAGTCGTCGCGGACAACTTTCCGCCCACTTGAAATCAAGCAGGCTGCAATGATGAACTATGCCCGCACAGGAGATCAATGCTGAACCACGCTTTTGCCCGAATTATGAACAGTGCTGATGATTGTGTTATGGTGCGAAGCCTTGCGCGTTAATCAATGCGATTGAATTAAGTCAAAAACCAGGTTCTCTTAATCGATAATTATGAGTGATGGAGCGACAGATAGACTCAGTCAGTATGTTCCTACCGACTACGAAGTAGGGCAGGATAATATCGAAGTACTTGGTCTTGATGTACATAACCCGGTATTCGCAATTACCGCTTTATCAGTGATTGCCTTTGTTGTTTTTACCCTGCTTTTTAAAGATTTGGCCGCAGAGCAATTTGGCTCCCTGCGTGTATGGCTTACCTCAACCTTTGACTGGGTATATATTGTTTCCATAAATCT
>CAZXDV010000090.1:0-2917 GCA_964639535.1 uncultured Enterobacteriaceae bacterium
ATTATCGATACAGAGAACCAGTCAATCAGGAAAATACAGGAAAAGATAGTTGCAGCGCTTGAAATAGAATGAAACAGCTAAAGGTAGAACTGGGCGACAGGTCCTACCCCATCTACATCGGGGAGAACCTGCTGCAATCGCAGCAGCTGGCGGATATTGCCGCATCCTACTCCCGTGTCATGGTGCTGACCAACACGACGGTTGAGCCACTTTACATGGACACCCTGGGAAAAGGCCTGGCCGGTATCGAGCACTCCGTGCACGTCATGGAAGATGGGGAGTCTGAGAAAAATCTCGAGGTGCTCAATGGCATTATTACCGGCCTGCTGGAAAACCGATTCGCCCGCGATGCCTGCCTGCTGGCCCTCGGTGGTGGCGTGGTAGGAGATATCACCGGTTTTGCCGCGGCCTGCTATCAACGCGGGATTGATTTTATCCAGGTGCCTACCACCTTGCTTGCCCAGGTAGATTCCTCCGTCGGTGGCAAGACCGCGGTTAACCATGCGCTGGGAAAGAACATGATCGGCGCTTTTCACCAGCCGGTCGCGGTGTTTGCAGATACCCTGACCCTTGAAACCCTGCCCGACCGGGAGCTTGCTGCCGGTCTCGCGGAAGTGATCAAGTATGGCCTGATTAGAGACGCTGACTTTTTCAGCTGGCTCGAGGACAACATTGGCAAGTTAACGAAGCGTGATACCACGAGCATGCAGTACGCAATTGAACGTTCCTGTGTCAACAAGTCCGAGGTTGTGTCTGCGGATGAAAAAGAAAAAGGTATGCGAGCGTTGTTAAACCTTGGCCATACTTTTGGTCATGCCATTGAAACGGCACTGAACTACGAGACCTGGCTGCACGGCGAGGCAGTAGCGCTTGGCACCCTGATGGCGGCTGACCTCTCCCACAGGCTTGGCTGGTTGGAAGCCGGGGCGCTGACAAGGATTGCGAACATCTATGAACAGGCCGGTCTGCCGCTGCAGCTTCCGGCGAGCCTTGCCAATATCGACATGGAAGACCTGATGATGGTGGACAAGAAAGTAAAGGGCGGCAAGCTTGTGCTGGTATTGCTGAAAGACATTGGTGATGCTGTGACCACTGACGATTTTGATCCGGCCCTGCTGGCCGAGACCATCGCTCATTTCCAGGCCAACACGGGGCCCGGCTAATGCAGGCGCTGGCATGCTATGCGGCCAGCGATGAGTCATCCCTGGGCCGACAATATCAAGACTCACCATCCCCCTACCGCAGCCTTTTCCAGCGCGACCGTGACAGGATTGTTCACTGCTCTGCGTTCAGGCGACTGGAGTACAAGACCCAGGTGTTTCTCAGCCATGAAGGGGACATGTTTCGAACAAGGCTGACCCATTCACTCGAGGTGTCACAGATAGGCCGAACCGTCGCCAGGGCACTCGAGGTAAATGAAGACCTGGTAGAAGCCATCTGCCTGGCCCATGACCTCGGGCATACTCCTTTTGGCCATGCCGGCCAGTCAGCACTGAATGACTGTCTCAGGGATCACGGTGGCTTTGAACATAACATGCAGTCCCTGCGCGTGGTCGATGTGCTGGAAGAGAAGTATGCAGAACACGACGGGCTCAACCTGGGCTACGAAACCCGTGAAGGCATACTTAAACATTGCTCGTTAAAAAATGCGCGTAAGCTGGGTAGTCTTGGCGAGCGATTCCTGCAAAAGAAACAGCCATCCCTGGAAGCGCAAATAGCGAATATTGCAGATGAAATAGCCTATAATAATCATGATGTTGACGATGGGCTCAGGGCAGGATTGATTAGCATCGACGGCCTCAGAGAATGTGAAATCATCGATAGCCATTACCGCGACATAAGGGGAAAGTGGCCCGGGCTGGAGGGGAAAAAACTAACACACGAACTGGTCAGGTTGATGATCAACAGCCTTGTCACTGATCTTGTTGAGAACAGCCTGGAAAATATTCGAAAGGCAGGGTTTAAAAGTGTTCACGAGGTTCGTGAATCGAGCGAAGTTACCGTGTGCCTGGGGCCGAAGATGCAGGAAATGCATGCGCAGCTAAAGCAGTATTTGCGCAAAAACCTGTATAACCATCAAAATGTAAGGGAGATGGCCGATAGATCGAAGCGGATTGTCACGGAGTTATACCAGCATTACCTGGACGGCGGGGACGCGCAGCAGGATTTCAGCAAGCCCAGGGAAGACATTCTTTGTGACGAACCCCGTATATCCTCTATCAAGGACTATATTGCCGGTATGACCGACAGGTTTGCCTTGATGGAACATGAAAGAATTTTTGGAAACGTAACAGCGTAACGAATTGGATTCATGAGCAACGAGAACTACTACAGCGCCTACGGCCTTAGCGGCGATCCATTTTTTGATTCGGGTGATGAGAAGAATATTTTCCTGACACCCCAGATCAATCGCCGCCTCAAGCAGGTAAGGGAAGCCATAGCAGCAGGCTCCGGTGTCGTGCTTGTTTCCTCCCTGCCCGGTGCGGGCAAATCACTCCTTGCGGAGAAGCTGCCGCTGTTAAAGGAAAAAGACTGGGACGTGTCGCTGATCAGGGCCAAGGAAGATCTTCGCAGCGAAGTGTTTGCCAGCCGCGTATTGATGGATCTCACCGGCAAGCTTACCGTCGATGAAAAAATGTCCGTCAGCCTTCTGCACAAGCATCTCGACACATCATCAAGGGAAGGAAAGAAGCCGGTCATCATCGTTGACGATGCTGACAGGCTCAGCCCGGACATGCTCCTGTTCCTCTACCAGCTCGCCGATCTGAATTTTAACGATGCCGTGTTTCGAATAGTCCTGTTCGCCAATGACTCCATCAGCGAACAGCTTGCGAAACCGGCGCTTGCAGAACTTAGCGTCGGTAACACCCAGGTCATCAATATGCCCGGCTTTAACTATGAGCAGGTGTTGTCCTAC
>CAZXDV010000090.1:3017-11124 GCA_964639535.1 uncultured Enterobacteriaceae bacterium
TTTCCAGCGTGAAGAGCAGGTACAGACCCGGGTTGTCTACGAGGCACCGCCAGCTCAAGACAGCAGTTCGTTTGCGGATTTATCAGCATCAAGGGAAAGTCTTTCGCTGAGGCTTTCAGAGCAGCTGGCCCTTGAGAAGACATCGAATGAGACTGGCAGCGCATCAATAAGCGGAGATGAGCCCTAGTCTCTATAATTTGTAAGTTAAAAAGCGAATAGCCTGTCGCACCTGTTTACTTTTATGGCAAAGGATCAAACTGATAACACCTATTTCCGCAGGTACGGATTCGAGAACGATCCTTTTGACGATGCCTTTGATCCCCGGCGTTACTACATCAGCGCGGAGATACAGCACCGGCTGGAGTTATTAAAACACCTGCTTGAATTCAGCCAGCAGGTTCTGCTTGTAAAGGGGCCGCAAAGGGCAGGTAAAACCACTTTCCTTGATTACCTCGTGGGAACCCTTGAAGAAAACTGGGTTGTCTCAAGGGTATCCGGCGACGAAATACAGGGCCCCGATTCATTAATAAGGGCCATCATCGGCCCCGGTGAGGAAAAGCAGGCAAGTGACGGCGAATCCATCAGCGCACTGAATCGCTACCTCACTTACTGCGACAATCGCTCGATGATCCCACTGGTGATCATAGATAATGCCGCGCAACTTTCCAAAACCACGCTGGATTTTGTTTTCCAGCTGATCAATTTCAAGGAAGCCGAGACCTATATCCGCGTGGTCGTGCTTGGCGAAGAAAAGATTGCCGAGGAGCTGAATCGCATCGCCGCTGAGCAATCCGACAGCGATCCGATCCATGCTATCAACCTGCCTGCCTTAACAATTGAGCAAACCCTGGAGTTCCTCAACCAGCGCCTCGGTGGTGAAGAGAAAAGAGCCCCGCTGATCCCGGAAAAGGAAGTGCAGCGGATTCACAAGGTGTCCGCCGGCATCATTGGTGACGTCATGTTCCTTGCGCGGCAGGGGCTGATTAACCCGGCAACGGACGAAGCCCCCGCCAGCCGAAACAACGACGCAGCTAAAGCGTCAAAAAAACCCGTTACCCTGCTGACGATACTTGTTCCCACCGTGCTGATTGCTGCAGCTATTTCCTTCCTGTTTCTTGGTGATGATAAGAATGATGCCGGGCAGCAGCCACGCACAGTATCACTTGAACTACCAGCACCGCAGCAGGAGAAAAAACAGGACACCACGCCAGCCGCAGCCGAAACGGTGAAGGTGACACCGGAGTTGCCGGACAGCTGGATGGAAGAAAACGAGGAGCAGCTGGCGCAGCTGGAGATGCAGGCAAAGGCACAGGCGCAAACCCTGCAACAGGAAAGCGAGGCAATCGTGGAGCCGCCTTCAACCCTGCCTGCAACGGAAGCTGTGGTCGAGACCGTGACGGAGGAAGCTGCAAGCACGGCACAGCAGCCGGCCGGGGAGATCGTATTGCCCAGGAAAGGGGCCGGCGAAGAGAGCAGCACGGGCAGCCCTGAACGCTTTGGCCTGCGTGACGAGTCATGGCTGGCAGGGCAGGATGCTCAGCACTACGTGTTGCAACTCATGCGAGCCCTGGAAAAGAAAACCGTGCTGACTTTTATTGCCGAAGCCGGGTTGAACAAGTCGAAGCTAAGCCTTTATGAATCAACCAGGGCAGGCAAGTCATGGTACGTGCTGGACTACGGCCTGTACCCGGATATCGAGTCGGCGCGGCAGGCAGTGCCGTCACTGCCCGCGGGCGTTCGCGCGGCAAAGCCCTGGCCCAAGCAAATTTCGGCGATACAGGCCGAAATTGACGGCCGGTGAGTTCAAAATTTCGATAAATCTCGATATTTAAAACTCACGAAGTTCCCGAAATAGTCATCATCTTCATCAAAAATCGGTTAAGTTCGCTAAAACCGCATGGCGAAACCGATGTCTCGTCGTGACATCGAGGGAGCGCTTGATTATAATCTCGCTCCTTTTTCGCTTTAAGAAAGAGAGCACGCATCAACGCCGAGGGGGCAAGGAATACGTGCCAAGTAGACAGTAGCTGTCGTCCAGGCTTTTTAAGCCATCTATTGAATAAACCAAGTTCGTAACGGGTGCATATTAATATGAGAAAATTTGTCGGCCATGAAAAAGTGGGTCTGTACGACCCTGCGCAGGAGCACGATGCCTGCGGTGTTGGCTTTGTCGTAGACATGAAAGGGCGCAAGTCCAACCAGATTGTTAAAGATGCACTGACCATACTGAAAAACCTGCTGCACCGTGGTGCCTGTGGTTGCGAAGAAAACACCGGTGACGGCGTTGGTATCCTGATTCAAAAACCCGATCGCTTTTTTCAAAGAGTGTGTGGCGAGATCGGTATCAATCTTCCCGAAGATGAAAACTACGGTGCCGGCCTCGTGTTCCTGCCAAGAGACGCGGAGCAGTCTGCCAGGTGCCAGCAAATCCTTGAAGACATCACCAACGAAGAGGGCCAGGAGTTTCTCGGCTGGCGCGATGTTCCAACAGACGATTCATTACTCGGCCCCACTGCACTGGCAGGCGAGCCGACCTTCAGACAGGTTTTTATCGGCAGGGGTGACAATGTAAACGACACCGATGCCTTTGAGCGCAAGCTTTACGTTATTCGAAAACGCGCCGAACATGCCATCTGGAATTCCGACATGGAAGAGCAGGAGCTGTTCTACGTACCGTCACTGTCATCAAGGACCTTTGTCTATAAAGGTATGTTGACCGGCACGCAGATCGAGCCCATGTTTCCCGACATCTGCGAAGACGATGTCGAATCAGCCATGGCGCTGGTGCATCAGCGTTTCTCAACAAACACTTTCCCTGCGTGGAAACTGGCCCACCCCTTTCGCTACATCGCCCACAACGGGGAGATTAATACCGCGAGGGGTAACACCAACTGGATGCGTGCCCGCGAAGCCCTGTGTGAATCCGATCTCTTTGGCGATGACCTGCAAAAACTTTTCCCCATCGTCATTGAAGGCGGCAGCGACTCTGCCACCTTTGATAATGTCATGGAGTTCCTGCACATGGCTGGCCGACCGCTGCCCCATGCCATATTAATGATGATCCCGGAAGCCTGGTCCGGCCACGAGGCCATGGACGAGGAACGCCGTGCATTTTACGAATACCACGCCTGCCTGATGGAACCCTGGGACGGTCCTGCATCGGTGGCTTTTACCGACGGTAACGTTATCGGCGCCGTGCTCGACAGGAACGGCCTGCGTCCTTCACGCTACTACGTCACCCACGATGACCGCGTCATCATGGCCTCGGAAGTTGGCGTGCTGGATATTCCGCCGGAGAACATCAAGATCAAGGAACGCCTGCATCCCGGTCGTATCTTCATGGTTGATACACGCGAGGGCCGCATCATCGGCGATGCAGAATTAAAAGAGTCCTTCGTCAAGGAACAGCCCTACGGTGAGTGGCTGTACAAGAACATGGTGCCCATCGAGAACCTGCCGCAACCAAAGCAGACCCACGGCACCGATCCCGACACATTATTATTACGCCAGCAGATTTTTGGTTATACCCACGAAGATCTGCGTATCATCATGGCGCCCATGGCCACCACCGGCATCGAGCCCACCGGCTCCATGGGCACTGACGCGGCTCTGGCCGTGTTGTCGAATCGTTCAAGGTTGCTCTACGACTATTTCAAGCAACTCTTTGCCCAGGTAACCAACCCGCCACTTGATGGTATTCGAGAGGAGCTGGTTACCCAGGTGGGCACCAGCATCGGTAAGGAAGGCAACCTGTTAAAACCCGGTCCGGAGTACTGTCGCCAGATCAAGCTCAAGTCCTCGGTGATTACCAACGAAGAGCTGGCGCGCATACGCGACGTGGACATGCCCGGCTTCAAGGCAAAGGTTATTCCCATTGTTTACCCCGTAGCGGAAGGACCGGAAGGCCTGGACAGGGCACTCAGCGAGGTTTGTGAAACAGCCGATGCGGCAGTAAGAGAAGGCCATACCTTTATTATCCTGTCTGACCGCTCGGTGGATGAGAACAACGCGCCCATTCCGGCACTGCTTGCCACCGCCGGCGTACATCATTACCTGATTAAAAATGGCAGTCGTGCTCTTTGTACCATCGTGCTTGAGTCCGGTGAGCCGAGGGAAGTGCATCACTTTGCCACGCTGATTGGCTTTGGCGTGGGATGCGTGAATCCCTACCTTGCCTTTGAGTCCCTTGGTGATCTGATTGGCAAGGGCCACGTACCTGACATGCCCCATGGTGAAGCCGTGGCGAATTTCATCAAGGCCGTGGACAAGGGCCTGATCAAGACCATGGCCAAGATGGGTATTTCCACCGTGCAGTCCTATCGTGGCGCGCAGATCTTTGAGATCGTGGGTCTTAACAAGGACTTCGTCGACAAGTATTTCACCTGGACAGCATCCCGTATCGGCGGTGTGGGCCTGGATGTGGTCGAAAAGGAAGTCAGCCTGCGTCACAAGAACGCCTACCCCGACAGGCCAGGCCAGGAAGCGGACCTGGAATGGGGTGGTGAATACCAGTGGCGTCGCGACGGCGAGTATCACCTGTTTAATCCCAACACGGTTTTTAAACTGCAGCACGCCACGCGTTCAGGACAATACAAGATCTTCCGTGAATATACCTCGCTGGTGGATGAGCAAAGCGAGAACCTCGCGACCTTGCGTGGTTTGTTTGATTTTAAATTTGCGCCGAAGCCGATCCCCATAGAAGAGGTCGAGCCCATTGAGAACATCATGCGCCGTTTTTCAACCGGCGCCATGTCCTACGGCTCCATCAGTAAGCCGGCCCATGAAACCCTGGCCGTGGCCATGAACCGCATCGGTGGTAAATCCAACACCGGCGAAGGTGGTGAAGATCCGGATCGCTTTACCCCGGATGAAAACGGTGACCTGCGCCGAAGCTCTATCAAGCAGGTGGCTTCAGGTCGTTTCGGCGTGACCAGTGAGTACCTTACCAATGCCGATGACATCCAGATCAAGATGGCACAGGGCGCCAAGCCCGGTGAAGGCGGGCAGCTGCCCGGACCCAAGGTGTATCCATGGATCGCCAAGGTGCGTCATTCAACGCCCTGGGTGGAGCTGATTTCACCACCGCCGCACCACGATATCTATTCCATCGAGGACCTGGCCCAGCTCATCCATGATTTAAAGAACTCAAACCCATCTGCGCGTATTCACGTCAAGCTGGTTGCAGAGGTGGGTGTTGGTACCGTTGCAGCAGGCGTGGCAAAAGCCCACTCCGACGTGGTGCTGATTTCCGGTTACGACGGTGGTACCGGTGCCTCACCCATCAGTTCACTCAAGCACGCCGGCCTGCCCTGGGAGCTCGGTCTTGCCGAGACACAGCAGGTGCTGGTGCAAAATGGCCTTCGTGATCGCATCGTTGTGCAAACCGACGGCCAGCTCAAGACCGGCAGGGACGTGGTTATCGCCGCACTGCTTGGTGCAGAGGAATTTGGTTTCTCCACTGCGCCTCTGGTTGTGATGGGCTGCATCATGATGCGCGTGTGTCATCTCAATACCTGCCCGGTTGGCGTCGCCACGCAGAACCCGGAGCTGGTGGAGAAATTCAGCGGCAAGCCCGAGTTTGTTGAGAACTTCTTCAAGTACATCGCCGAGGAAGTTCGCGAGTACATGGCAGAACTGGGTTTCCGTACCGTGGACGAAATGATCGGCCAGGTGGACAAGCTGGAAACACGAAAAGCCATCGACCACTGGAAGGCACAGGGTCTCGATTTCAGCAACATTCTTTATAAAGCCGAGCCACGACCGGGTGATGCACTTTACTGCGTTAACGAGCAGGACCACGGACTGGATGAATCCCTTGATGTCACCACCATCCTGCCACTGTGTAAGGATGCTATCGAAAGCAAGAAACCGGTGGACATTATTCTTCCGGTACTTAACACCAATCGCACGGTGGGTACCATCCTTGGTCACCACATTACAAAGAAATACGGTGCCGAAGGTTTACCGGAAGACACCATCAATATTCATTTCAATGGCTCTGCCGGTATGAGCTTTGGTGCCTTTGTGCCAAGGGGTGTCACGCTCACCATCGAAGGTGATGCCAACGACTACATCGGCAAGGGCTTATCCGGTGGCAAGATCATTGTTTATCCGCCACGTCATTCCACCTTTGTTGCCGAGGAGAATATTCTCGTTGGTAACGTCGTGCTTTACGGTGCGACACAGGGCGAGGCCTACTTCAGGGGTATCGCCGGCGAGCGTTTCTGCGTCAGGAACAGTGGCGTGAGTGCGGTGGTAGAAGGTGTAGGCGATCATGGTTGTGAATACATGACCGGTGGCCGCGTTGTCATTCTCGGACACAGCGGTCGTAACTTCGCCGCCGGTATGTCCGGTGGTATTGCCTATGTGCTGGATGAAAACGGCGACTTTGCGTCACGCTGCAACCTTGGCATGGTGGAACTTGAATCCATTGCCGATGGTGAAGATGTCGATACCGTGAAAACACTCCTTAATAACCACGTACAGTACACCCAGAGCCCCGTGGCAAAGAATGTACTGGATAACTGGTCAGAGTACCGCGAGCGCTTCGTCAAGGTCATGCCGAAACAGTACAAGCGTGTCATCGAAGCGATAAAACGCGGCAAGGAAAAAGGTTTAACAGAAGAACAGGCAGTAATGGAGGCAGCAAATGGGTAAAGCTACCGGGTTTATGGAGTTTGATCGGGAGAAACAGCCGTACCGACCGGTTGATGAACGCCTGGGTGACTATAACCAGGTCATGCAGCCATGGCCGGTAGAGCCTTTAAAGACCCAGGCTTCCCGTTGCATGGACTGTGGCATTCCTTTTTGCCACCAGGGTTGCCCGCTGGGTAACCTTATTCCTGACTGGAACGATCTCGTCTACCGCGACCAGTGGCTTGAAGCCATCAAGCGTCTTCATGCTACCAACAACTTCCCGGAATTCACCGGCACCCTGTGCCCGGCACCCTGCGAGGGTTCCTGCGTACTGGGTATCAACGAAGACCCGGTTACCATCAAGGCAGTGGAGCTCTCCATTATCGACAAGGCCTGGGAAAACGGCTGGATAAAAGCCGAGCTGCCGGAAAAGAAGACCGGCAAGAAAGTCGCCGTTGTCGGTTCCGGCCCCGCCGGTCTTGCCGCTGCACAGCAGCTGGCACGTGCAGGTCATGACGTGACCGTTTATGAAAGAGACGATCGTATCGGTGGCCTGCTGCGTTACGGCATTCCCGAGTTCAAGATGGAAAAGAAACGCCTCGACCGACGCCTTGAGCAGATGGTGGAAGAGGGCGTGGAGTTCAAAACCGGTATGCACGTTGGCGTGGATGTCTCGGTCGACGATCTGAAAAATGAATACGATGCACTGCTGTTAACCGGCGGTGCCTGCGAAGCAAGGAACCTGCCCGCAGAAGGGCGGGAGCTTGATGGTATTTACCAGGCCATGACCTACCTGCCCATGCAGAACAGGCTTTGTGAAGGTGACGAGCAGCCCGATGACTTTATCAGTGCAGAGGGCAAGCATGTGATCATCATCGGTGGTGGTGATACCGGCGCCGACTGCCTCGGTACGGCGAACAGGCAGGGTTGCGCATCCGTGCACCAGCTGGAGATCATGCCCAAGCCGCCAACCACGAGACCGGAAGACAATCCCTGGCCCGAATGGCCGCGCATTTTCCGTACAGCCTCTGCCCACGAAGAAGGTGTGGAACGCGTATACGCGGTAAACACGAAACGCTTCATCGGTGACGATGAAGGCAAGGTGAAGGCGCTTGAGCTGGTCAACGTGGAAATGAAAAATGAAGACGGCCGCATCAGCTTTGAAGAAGTACCGGGCAGCGAGCAGGAATTACCCTGTGACCTGGCACTGCTGGCCATGGGTTTTCTTGGCCCTGAAAAGCCCGGCATGCTGGAGCAGCTCGGTGTGGAACTGGATGGGCGTGGTAACGTGGTCGCCGATCCAAAGACATGGATGACCAGTGTCGACGGTGTCTTCGCAGCCGGTGACATGCGCCGAGGTCAGAGCCTGATTGTCTGGGCCATTGCAGAAGGTCGAAGCGCAGCCCGCGGCATCGACGAGTACCTTCTCGGCAGCAGCGAGCTACCCGCACCGCTCTAGGCAAGACAGACC
>CAZXDV010000091.1:0-11109 GCA_964639535.1 uncultured Enterobacteriaceae bacterium
ATTCGAAGGAAGAGCTGTTTATCAAAACAACACGGAAGCAAAATGAACCAGGCTCTCCTGTTCTACACTTCAGTTTGTTATAAAAGTTAACTATTGCGAGCTCAGGTAACCTTTTGATTCAAGGTAGCCTACTATAGTCATCGCTGCCTCTTCAGGCGTACACTCCAGTGTTTTGATTTCTATTTCAGGGTACTCCGGTTCCTCGTAATCAGAATCAATGCCGGTAAAGTTCTTTATTTCCCCGGCACGTGCCTTCTTGTACAGGCCCTTGCGATCACGTTTTTCACATTCTTCTAGCGGCGTATTCACATATACCTCGATGAATTCCGCTTCCTCCAGTAGTCCGCGGGCCAGTCGACGCTCCGAGACAAAGGGTGAAATAAACGAGGTAATTACGATGAGTCCCGCATCCACCATCAGCTTCGCCGTCTCACCGACACGGCGAATATTTTCTACCCTGTCCACGTCGGTAAAACCAAGATCCTTGTTAATACCGTGTCGAATATTGTCTCCATCCAGCACGTAGGTGTGTCTTCCAATATCCATCAGGCGCTTGTCCACGAGGTTTGCAATAGTGGATTTACCTGAGCCTGAAAGCCCGGTAAACCATAGTACACAGGGTTTCTGATGCTTTATTGCGGCCCTGGCATTCTTGTCGATGTCCATTTCCTGCCAGACAACGTTCTTTGCACGCCTGAGTGAATAGGACAGCATGCCCACACCCACGGTATTGTTTGACAGCCTGTCGATGAGGATGAAACTGCCGGTACGACGGTTTTCATCATAGGGATCAAAAGCAACTGACTGTTCCAGGTTGATATTGCAAAATCCAACCTCGTTTAATTCCAGTGATTTACCCGGCTCATGTTCGAAATCATTGACGTTTACCTTGTACTTGAGTTCAGTAACCGTGACCGGCGTGACCTTGTTGGTGGTCTTTAACAGGTACTGTCGACCCGGTAACAGTTCGTCTTCTGCCATCCACAGTATGTGGGCGGCAAACTGGTTACTCTGATCCGCGGGGGATGATGCACTGCAGATTACGTCGCCACGGGATATATCCACCTCATCTTCAAGGGTCAGGGTCACGGCCTGGTCTGCCACCGCTCGCTGCAGTTCACCGTCGTGCGTGACGATACTCTTTACCTTGCTGCGCTTACCTGAAGGGATGACGATTATTTCCTCACCCACCTCGACATCGGCACCGTTAACCGTGCCGGAAAAGCCGCGAAAATTGAGATCCGGCCGGTTTACCCACTGCACCGGGAAGCGAAACGGCATGGCTGAGTGCTCAGGAGTAACGTCTACATCTTCAAGAAAGGGTAATAGTGCCGGCCCTTCATACCATGGCGTGGCTTTGCTGACGCTGGTGACGTTATCACCGTTAAGGGCGGAAATGGGAATACAGAGTATTTCTGAAAAACCCAGTTCACTGGTCATGTCCCTGTAGGCAGTTTCAATTTCCTTGAAAACATCCCTTGAATAATCCACCAGGTCCATCTTGTTGATAGCGACCACGATGTGCTTCACACCAAGCAGTGAGGCAATATAACTGTGACGCCGTGTCTGGGTGAGTACACCCTTGCGCGCATCAATTAGGATGATGGCAACGTCTGCCGTCGATGCCGCGGTCGCCATGTTGCGCGTATATTGCTCATGCCCCGGGGAATCCGCGACGATGAACTTGCGCTTGTCGGTTGAGAAAAAGCGGTAGGCAACATCAATAGTAATACCCTGTTCCCTTTCCGCGGCGAGGCCATCCACCAGCAGTGCCAGGTCGATAGATTCACCCTGCGTGCCCATTTTCTTGCTGTCACTTTCAAGGGCCTGCAGCTGGTCTTCGTAGATCAGCTTGGAGTCATACAGCAGTCGTCCAATGAGCGTGCTTTTTCCATCGTCCACGCTACCGCAGGTAATAAAGCGCAAGAAGCTCTTGTGTTCCTGGGCTTCCAGGTAGGCCAGGATATCCTCTTCAATAAGATCGCTCTGGTGTGCCATTAGAAGTAACCCTCCTGTTTCTTCTTCTCCATTGAGGCCGCGGCGTCATGGTCGATGACCCTGCCCTGGCGCTCTGAAGACGTTGTCAGGAGCATTTCCTGGATAATTTCCGGTAGCGTAGCCGCGGATGATTCCACTGCCCCGGTAAGGGGGTAACAGCCCAGTGTGCGAAACCGCACCATCTTCATTTCCGGTTCCTCGCCTTTTTCAAGGGGCATGCGATCGTCATCCACCATGATCAGCACACCGTCTCTTTCCACAACCGGGCGTTCCTTTGCATAGTAAAGTGGGACAATTGGAATGTTTTCCATGTGGATGTACTGCCAGATGTCCAGTTCAGTCCAGTTGGAAAGGGGGAATACACGCATACTTTCCCCCTTGTGAATGCGGGTGTTATAGATATCCCATAATTCTGGTCGCTGGTTTTTTGGATCCCAGCGATGTTGATCAGATCGGAAAGAAAATATCCTTTCCTTGGCACGGGACATTTCCTCGTCCCGTCGAGCGCCACCAAAGGCGGCAGTAAACTTGTGCTTGTCCAGCGCCTGTTTCAATGACTGCGTCTTCATGATATCGGTATGAACCTGGGAGCCATGGGTAAATGGCCCGATACCCTGCTTCACACCCTCCTCGTTAATATTCACGATCAGGTCCAGTCCAAGCTCCTTTGCAATATTGTCGCGAAATTCGATCATCTCGCGAAACTTCCAGGTTGTATCCACGTGCATCAGTGGAAAGGGTGGACGTGATGGATAAAAAGCCTTCATGGCCAGGTGCAGCATCACCGAGGAATCCTTGCCAATGGAATAAAGCATCACCGGGTTTTCACACTCGGCTGCCACTTCACGCATGATGTGAATGCTTTCCGCTTCAAGTCTCTGCAGGTGGGTCAGTTCAGTCATTGCTTGTCATGTCTTGGTTACAGCCACAGCGGGTGGCCCTTGAAAAAACGCAAGAATATAGACTGGCCCACTATAAATAAAGCCGGATATTGTGGATGTTTTTATCGGAATTTCCGATAATATATCCGTTTAAGTTTATTCCACGGAAAACCCATGAAATACACCCTGAAACAGCTACGTGTATTCCTTGCTGCGGCGAGACACCAGACCCTTTCACAGGCTGCAAAGAGCCTGCACATGTCCCAGTCCGCCGCCAGCGAAGCCCTTTTAAACCTGGAAAAGGCCTACGCGGTGCAGCTGTTTGACCGTCGCAGCAACAGGCTGGAACTGAATGCCACCGGGCGCGAGCTGAGACAGGATGCCGAGCAACTCATGGAGCAGTGCCTGGCCTTTGATGAAAAACTCAGCGGCCATATGCATGCCGGACACCTGGAAGTAGGTGCAAGCTTTACCATCGGCAATCACCTGGCAACCCGTTACCTGGCCGGCTACCTGGGCGAGTTCCCCGGGGCAGATGTGCAGCTGCATACCGCAAATACGCCGGAAGTGGTCAACAAGGTGCTCAACTACGAGGTGGATATCGGCATGATCGAGCTTGAAGTACAGCACCGCGATCTCGAGCTGATACCCTGGCGTGATGATGAGCTGCTGGTATTTTGCTCCGCCACGCATCCACTGGCGCGGAAAAAAAGCATGACGGGCAGGGATATCAAGAACGCCGCCTGGATATTACGTGAACCGGATTCCGGTGCACGCTATACCTTTGAGCAGGCAATGGCCGACCTGTTACCGGATATGAATATCTACCTCGAGTTCAGGCATAACGAAGCCATCAAGAACGCGGTGGAGTCCGGTCTTGGCATAGGTTGCCTGTCACGCATCGTGCTGCAGAAAAATATAGACAGCGGCGACCTGGTTCCGCTGAAGCTACCACGTCGAAACATGCGTCGAAAATTTTATTTCGTACTTCCGCGAAAGCGTAATGATAGCGAAGCGGTGCAATCCTGGATGCGGGTTTGTAAAACCATGGACAAAAATGAATTTAACCAGCCACGTTGAGCTCGAAACTAATCTGCCTGCATGAATAAACCGCAGACACGCCACGAGTACATCTATGCAGGCCTGTTTGTACAATGCAGGTAACTTATTAGTTCTGGTCTTACCTGCAGTTTAGCTAGAAACGGGAAAAATCCGGTGCCCGCTTTTCCATGAAGGCCGTCATGGCTTCCCTCGCTTCCTCGCCAAGTAGCATTGGCAGGAAGTGCTGATCCTCCCTGCCCCGCGCAGCCTGCAGCTGCTCATGCATGGATGCACGCAACAGGGCCTTGGTGGTTCTCACCGCAGCAGGAGGTTGCGCAACGATCCTGTTCACAGCCTGTAGCGCACTTTCTTCCAGCTTGGCTGCAGGAATCACCGAGTTGACTACACCCGCCTCGCAGGCAGCATGGGCGTCAAAGCGGTCTCCCAGTAATAGCCACTCGGAGGCTTTTCGATGACCTACCAGGAAAGGCAGGATAAAACTGGATGCGGCTTCCGGGCATACGCCGATGTTAACAAAGGGAAGCTGAAAACGGGCATCTTCGCTGGCATAGACGAGATCGCAGTGCAGCAACATGGTCACCCCAATACCCACGGCAATGCCGTTTACTGCAGCCACCATGGGTTTCTCTGCATGGACAATGGCATTCACAAACTTCAGCACGGGGCTTTCACCATCTGCAGGAGGGTCGCCGAGAAAATCCTGTATATCATTACCACTACAAAAGCTATCGGCTGAGCCGGTAAGGTAGATCACTCGAACATCATTGTCATCGTTTGCCTCGTTGATAGCCGCTGCCATGCTGCTGTACATGGCCTGGGTTAGTGCATTCTTCTTCTCAGGCCGATTCAGTTTTATGTTTAACACGCGATCGACGCATTCAATTAACACATGCTCACTCATTTATTTTCTCTCCATCTTGCCTGTTGGAAATCATAGCCTTTCAAAGTGACCATAGTACAGTGCCGCCTTCGTTTTAAGTTCTTCAAGTGCAGCGTCTACGGTCACGGCGGCTGTAAATATTGTCATGACAGGGTGACCTGTTTCGATCAATGTTCCCGGCATGGGTATGTCAGCGGATTCTTTTGAACCACCAGTGTCTTCGTATATTCGCGAAACTTCCCGTGGGCTTCGTAATCGATTGTCAGCAAACAGGTAGGCTTTCGCCATGATATTTCTTGCAGCTTGCAGCCGGAAATTTATTTCTCCCTCGCAGGCCTCCCTGTGAAATCTCAAAAGAGGCAGGTCAAGCGCCCGCTCCAGCACTTCCACTGATGCCGAGTAGCGCGGATTGACTTCCACCGGGTAAATATCTCCCCTGGCCTTGATGGCATCGACGCAAAAGATCCCTTCAAGGGAAAAAGACTGGCACAGGGCAGTTCCCATCGCCTGCCACTGTTCCTTCTCTGCCTGGTCAATATCAAGAGGACCAACACTTCCACAATAACTGTATTTACCCGCATTAAGAAAAGACTCGCCGACAAGTTGACGGGTTACACCAACCAGGCTACAGGCTGTTCCGTTTCCAATAAATACCCCGGCGCGGCTTTCGCCATTGAGGTATTGCTGCAGGTAAAATGCATCTCCCTTCAGTACTGTTTCATGATTAAAGCTTCGAATTCCCTGGCCACCGGAACCATGAAGGGGTTTCAACAACCAGTTGCCGGGCGGGGCCTTGCTACCAGCCGCCAGCGTTTGCGGATGCACAATGCCGGCTTTTTCCCAACAGCGCGTCAATAATTGCGGATCGCGCACGGCACGGCAGACCTGCGCCGAATTTCCCAGCAGTTTATGCCGGGCCTGCAGCTGTTGCAGAACATCAAGGTGGTTCTCCATGGCACCTGTATAAACAAAGGGCATGGGATGCAGGCTCGAGGCCAGGTCCACGATGCCTTGCGGGTACCTCGAGGCATTCACTTTCTGGCCGGGAAAATTTCTCTGCAGGTCAAAGTCGGCAAACTGGTCTATCCAGGCGGGATAAAATCCTGCGCGGCTCGCCGAGAAAGACGCGGCCCGTGCACTGGCACCCACAACCAGCAGGTCAGGTTCTCTCGTCATGTGCTTTCCGGTAAATATTCCCTGAATATTGTTATCATGTGAAACCTAAATTCCCTGAAAGGGAACGATAATAATCACTCGAGCAACAACATGGAAACTCCTGGAAGCGAGATAGTCATTTTTTCTGATACCGACGGTATGCATGAAGCAAAGCTGGCCGATGCTTTTGCTTCCCACGGTATCAACAGCAGGCGAGTAGCCATCGGGGACTGCCGGATTCAAAACGATGGTGGCACCGGGGGGTTATTTATTCCGGGTTTTGAAACAACGCTGCCTGCCGCGGCCTTTGTTCGTGCCATTCCCGACGGTAGCTTTGAAGAAGTCACCTTCCGCCTCGACATTCTTCATGCACTTGAAGCATGCGGCACGCTTGTCTATAACGATGCCCGCGCCATCGAGCGAACGGTTGACAAGGGCATGACCAGTTTTCTACTGGCGCGAGCGGGAATTCCCACACCGCAGACCTGGGTATGTGAATCCATCGATACCGCAAAAAGTATCGTGAAATCGGAATGCACAGCGGGCAGAAAGCTGGTACTCAAACCCCTGTTTGGAAATTGTGGCCGCGGACTACAGTTAATTGATGATGCAAGCCAGCTGCCCCCGGCAGAAGAAATCGAGGGCGTGTTCTACCTGCAAAAGTTCATCGGTAATGAGAATGGACAGGGTCGAGACTGGAGGGTTTTCATTATTGCTAACCACGCCATAGCCGCGATGGAAAGAATTTCAGAACACTGGATCACCAACCGCGCCCGCGGTGGCAAGTGCCTGCCCGCGGTGCTTA
Source organism: uncultured Enterobacteriaceae bacterium (assembly GCA_964639535.1). Classification (GTDB taxonomy): domain Bacteria; phylum Pseudomonadota; class Gammaproteobacteria; order Eutrophobiales; family Eutrophobiaceae; genus WLWS01. Next base: position 6,782 of record CAZXDV010000091.1, read on the forward strand.
CCCCGGAAATTCGTAAGCTGGCCGAAGATGCCAGTCGTGCTATAGGCATGTCCTACGCCGGTGTAGACGTGATACGTGATGAAAACGGTAATTATTCGGTGCTCGAGGTGAATAGCGTTCCCGCATGGCGTGGCCTGCAGTCGGTAATCGACAAGGATATTTCACAATTACTCGCCGACGACATTGCCAGGCGTATTGGCAAGCCCGGTGTCCAGGCAAACCTTGCCGAATAGAAGCTACCCGGAGGCCGTGGCCCGCATATTCTTTATGCCATCCACGAAACGCGAAAGTGTAGCTGAAAGCTGCCCCCGCTCTAGCATGATTTCGATCAGCTGAAAGCAACTTTCATCCTGCAGGGCTTCCTGCATGGCTTCCTTTAATTCCCTGCGGGTACTGGCACGGTGTCCTCTGCCCCCAAGACTGTCAGCAATATTGGCATAATCCAGGTGGTCGAGATCATTGAAGCTGGATTCAGGTTGAAACGCGCGCAGCATTTCCCAGCTACTGTTATTAAACAAGAGCACGATGGGGTTCCAGCCATATCGCCTGCAGTTTAATAGCTCCCAGCCGGTCATCTGGAAAGCACCATCGCCCACCATGATAATCGGTCGACGACCGGTGGCCGCCTGCACACCGAGCCCGGAGGGAACGCCAAAACCCATGGTGGCATAGTAACCCGGCGCAACCAGCTCCGTGTTTTCAATATCCAGTGCTGTGAAAAGACAGTCTCCCATGTCCGCAGCGATGGGCATTCTCTCACCGTTTCGAAAAACATCATTCACTGCGCGGGCAATATCCGTCGGGGTTACGGCCTCGTCATCGTCTGCCAGGTCGTGCGGGTAGTCTACCGGTGTTGCCGCGGCGCTGGAGCTATTGTCAAGGTAGCTGTTGAGACTTTTTACCAGGGCTCCAAGGGGAATGTCCTGGTAATTATGAAAACCAAGGGACACCTGCCCATCGCTGGCGAGGATTGTTTTGCGCAGATCAATCTTCTTTTCCGATACTCCAAAGTTTGTATCGGATAGCAGCACCCCGAGAAGAAACAGCCCGTCGGAGTTTTCAACCAGGCTGGTCACCTTCGCATCACCGGCGCGCCCCATGTAGGTGCCTTTCAATGCCACGTCTTTTTCGGCCAGCAATCCCCTGCCCATGAAAGTGGTAACAACGGGGATATCGAGCTTCTGGCATAAATCCATCACTTCATCCTCGAGACCATAACGACGTATTTCAACGCCTACCATCATTACCGGGGAAAGAGCCCCTCTTATACTTTCCAGTATTTCTTCACTACAGGCCGCCAGCGCTTCAGCATCAATCTCGGGCTCCAGCTCAAGCACCGGCACCGCCTCACATTCATCAAAGACCCTGTCCCTCGGCACTTCTATATACACCGGGCGGGATTCAAGAATGCAGTTACGTAATACGCGGGCAATTGCCTCGGGGGCCGTGGCGGGATCGTCAAGAATCACCTGGTCGCAGGTAACTTCTTCAAACATCTTCATCTGCGATGAAAGTTGCTTGGCCTGGTGATGCACGAGCAAACCTGTACTGCGATCCGCTTCACCCGGTCCACCGGAAATCACGATGACCGGTGATTTCTCCGCATAGGCGGCAGCAACCGGGTTCACCATGTTAAAGGCACCGGCCCCGTAGGTGACGGCTGCTACGGAGGGCTTTGAATGAAACCGCGCGGCGGCATCAGCGGCAAAACCCACTGCCGGCTCGTGGCTGAAGGTATACAGGGGAAGGATGGCTGATTCTTCCATGACCTTGAACAGCGGTAAGGCGAAGTCGCCGGGAATACCAAAAATCTCTTCCACGCCATGGGCTTTTAACCCGTTCAGCAGTGATTCAGCAAGGTTCATGGGAGTACTCCTCTCCTGGTCATAAGCTTGTGAAATAATAGTGCGAAAACTAAAAAATATTCTTGCCTATTAGGGAGTTAATCGGTCTAATAAAGCAACAATATTTCTTAATTTTTATTATTTATTAATTTTTATTGCTTATGGCTGGGCTTGATAAGTACGACCTTTCCATCCTGCTGGAACTACAGCGGGACGGGCGTGTTTCCAACCGCGACCTGGCAGAGCGTGTTGGCCTTTCCCCGGCACCCTGCTGGCGGCGCCTGCGCAACCTGGAGCAGTCAGGTGTCATCAGGCAGTACGCGGCCCTGCTGGACCCGGACAGGATTGGCCTGAGCATCGTGGCATTTGCCCATATCACTCTTGATAACCACCATGCGGACACCGTCAGGGATTTCGACAAGGCCATCCAGGCCACGGACGAAGTACTGGAATGCTACATGACCAGCGGTGAGTACGATTACATGTTAAAAATCGTAGTGAAGGATATGGCAGCCTACGAAAAGTTTTTTTCAGACGTGCTGATGCAAATTCATGGCGTGAGAAATGTCAGCACGAGTTTTGCCATGAGGCATAAAAAACTGACAACTGCGCTGCCCCTGGCAGTTGATTAGCCGAGCGGGTCAAATTCCAAGCTGGCTGAGATCCAGCGTCGATCCCGAGACTGGCGGGCACCAGAAGTAACTCCCACTCACAGGTTGTGATATGCGAAAAATGGCATCCGTGATGCCATCATCCATGCCCATCATGCGCTTCAACTGTGCCTCAAAAGCATCAAGGCTATGACCAAACGCCACGAATACCAGGCCCTCACCACCTTCATCTGACCAGGGCATGGAACGTCGAAGCACAAAAGCTTCCGGCTCAAAATCTTCCTGCGCAGTTCGTTTTACGTGCGCAGAGCGCGGTGCATCATCCAGTTCTTCATTGTCAGACAAACGCCTGCCGATAATGTTATCCATCTCGTCCCGCTCAAGGGATTCCACGTAGTCAAGATCGTGCAGCCACTGTTGAACCGCGACGAATGAAGATCCGTCCATGCCTGCGCCCTTGCCTGAGCAGAATGCTGCTGCGAGGGCCTCATCCCCTTCCGGGTTTTCCGTGCCATCCTCGTAGCCGGTGAGATCGCGGCTATCAAGGTGTTGATAAGCGTCGACCATTTTCACCAGCAGCATGGAAGAACTCACAGCCTTTTCAATGGCACGGGATCGATGTAAAAGATCGCCGCGATCTTCACCCCGTAACCAGCACCACAGTGCCGCCGGTGTGGATGGAACATCAATGGCACTGGCGCTTGAAGCCGGAAAGGAACGCATGCCTGGAATCGTCACGCCGAGATAGTGCAGGAGGGATTCTCCAAGGCCCACAACACAGCTTTCTCCATCAGCAAGGTGAGCGAGGTTTTTCAGGGCTTCACGCGGATCGCAGTCTGGCATTAATGAAAAATGCAGGTAGCGGGCATGTCCCGTCACACCGGCCAGGATTCCAGTTTGATAATTGCTCATGAGTGTCTTGATACCTCGAATGTAAGCGGTCTATCCCGCAAGGTGCTTGAGGGCCTGTGCATGCAGCTCGGGGTTCGCAGCAGCCACGACATCACCACCCAGCGAAACATCACCCCCGTTCCAGTTGGTCACAACGCCACCCGCCGCTTCAACAAGCGGGATAAGCGGCATGATATCGAATGCTTTCATATTGCTTTCCACTATCAGGTCAACGGTGCCGAGGGCAAGCATGGCGTAGGCGTAACAATCGGTACCAAAACGGGAGAAGCGGCAACCGTCAGCCAGTCGAATAAATTTATCCAGTGCCTTACCGGAATGGAACATGGAAAGATGCGTGCAGCATAAAATTGAGTCGGAAATGCTGTCGGTAGCACTGCACTGAATCTTCCTGCGTTCGTCCCCTGTCACAAGGAACGCACCCAGCTCGCTGCCGACGAAGGTCTCCCCGACAAAAGGCTGGTGCATTAAACCGGTGACACAGTCATCACCGTTCATCAATCCAAGTAATGTCCCCCACATGGGCGAGCCGGCGACGAATCCGCGCGTGCCATCAATGGGATCTATGTACCAGCGATAGTCGCTTTGGCCTTCCTTGATTCCTTCTTCTTCACCAACAATGCCGTGGTCCGGAAAGCGCTCCGTGATGCTCCTGCGAATTGACGCTTCGATTTCAGTATCGGCGAGGGTAACAGGATCAAACTTGCCTTCGTCGCGCTTGTTATCAACCTGCAAATCCGAGCGGAAATATTTCAAGGCTATTTCACTGGTGCCCTGGGCTGTTGCTACTGCAAAATCAACCAGGCTTTGCAAATCTTCATTACTGGACATATTTATAATTCCCTGTGAAGCTTCGTCGTTATTCTTGGCGGCAGAACTAGTGTGCCATTGTAATACATACTCATGAATAAAAGGATTATCGTTTTTCTGCTCATCCTGGCATCGTCCCTGACGATGGCTTCAA
>CAZXDV010000092.1:0-10818 GCA_964639535.1 uncultured Enterobacteriaceae bacterium
GGATTTTAAGTTGTAGCAGCACAAGGAGTGGTAGTATTCTGCGCCCATGAACACCTTTAATAGAAAAAACATCATGGCGGCACTGGTATCAGTGCTGCTGGTGATATGTGCTCCTGCCAGTGCGCAGGAGGAAGAAGAGGAAGTACTGACCGCCAGGGAGTTTCTTGCAGATTGTGAAAAACCCACCGCGGCCAGTAAACCGACCCAGGCCTGCATGAAGTTTGTATTTGGTCTCGTGCAAACAGTCGTGATGATGCAGCAAATGGAAGGCAGCGCCATGCTATTTTGTATTGATCCCAATGCAATCAGCCTTGAAGAAGTGACTGATACCGTGACTACCTGGCTCGAGAAAGTTCCAGCGCGGCATGGTGAAGAAGCCTATGTCCTGGTCAGCGAGGCATTGAACGAATCCTACCCCTGTAGCTCATCCGGTTTAATCTAGTGCAAGCGCTCGAGAAAAAAAGCGCCTACAGTTTCAACAAGCTGCGCAAACGCCTGCGTCGGCAAACCGGCCAGGCTATCGAGAACTTCAATATGATTGAAGATGGCGATCGCGTGATGGTTTGTCTTTCAGGTGGTGCTGATTCTTACACCATGCTCGACATACTGATGAGCCTGCAGAAAAAAGCGCCCGTTGAATTTTCGCTCACAGCGGTGAACCTGGATCAGAAGCAACCCGGGTTTCCGGAAGACGTACTTCCGGGCTACCTGGAAGAAATAGGCGTGCCCTATCATATCCTTGAGCAGGACACCTACAGTGTTGTAAAGCGCGTTGTACCCGAGGGGAAAACCACCTGCGGTCTCTGTTCGCGCCTGCGCCGGGGGATCCTGTATACCTTTGCCAGGGAGCAGGGCTACACCAAGATTGCCCTGGGTCACCACCGTGATGACCTGATTGAGACCCTGTTCCTGAACATGTTTTACGGTGGGCAGCTCAAGGCGATGCCGCCAAAATTACTCAGCGACGACAGGGATAACGTGGTAATCCGCCCGCTGTCCTATTGCAAGGAAGCGGACATCAAGCGCTATGCCGAGTCCATGCAGTTCCCCATTATTCCCTGTAACTTATGTGGTTCCCAGGACAACCTGCAGCGGCAGGCAATCAAGCAAATGCTGGGTGAATGGAGACGCAAGTTTCCCGGTCGCGTGGAGAGCATATTTACGGCCATGCAGAATATAGTGCCCTCGCACCTGGCAGATAGCGAGAGCTTTGATTTTCAATCCCTCGGCTCCGATACAATGACTAACAATACCGGGTCGATGTCCTGGCTCGTAGACAGGGAATCGGACTGAATACCATCTCTCACTGTATTACGCGGTAGGCTGGTATGAATGCGGTAGCGCTGGTTCAACAAGTCCTCATTTTCGCAATACCGGTTGTTTTTGCCATTACCGTGCATGAAGTGGCCCATGGCTGGGTGGCGGACAAGCTGGGGGATCCCACCGCAAAAGTTATGGGCAGGCTTACCCTGAATCCCGTCAAGCACGCGGACCCAGTTGGCACGGTCGCACTACCCTTGCTGCTGATATTTTTCTCGGTGCCGCCTTGTGGCTGGGCAAAACCGGTCCCCGTGGACTGGCGAAACCTGCGACAGCCAAGACGTGACATGGCAATCGTTGCTGCAGCCGGGCCTGCAGCAAACCTAGCCATGCTTCTTTTCTGGTTATTGTTTTTAATGCTGGTAAAAGGCGAAGCCTCAACCAGCTATTTTGCCTATCTCCTGGTGCAGATGGCTACAACTGGAATAGCTATCAACCTTATACTCATCGCACTGAATCTGCTCCCCCTGCCACCTCTTGACGGTAGTCGTATTGTCATGGCTTTCTTAAGTCCAAGGTGGGCTGCTCAATACGCTAAACTTGAGCCCTGGGGAATACCGATCCTTCTCCTGCTTTTTGTTTCCATTAGTTTTTTTGCCCGTCAATGAACTAATTCTTCCCGGGTTTACCGGGATTAAATAATTATTAACCCCGTTTTCGGGTTCTTTCCGTTTACATGCTTACACTCAAATAACGGATGGAAAAATGCCAGTTCGAATACTAAGCGTTGTATTTTACACGCTGTTAAACACAATCGCGTTTCCAGCGATTGCACATACTAATCCCAGGGTTAAGGTTGAGATCATCGATGAGTTTGGTCGTGCTTTTCCAGTTTATAGCACTGGTTCAACGCAGGACGACACGGCGTATCGTCGCTACCTCGAGGCGAGAAAGGGCAAGAACTACACGATACGTATTCGAAACAACAGCAACTCCAGGATCGGCCTGGTGATTGCGGTGGACGGCAGGAATATTATCAGTGGTGAAAAATCGCAGTTGGAAAATAGTGAGCGAATGTACATCCTCGGGCCATGGCAAAGCGCGAGCTATGAAGGCTGGCGATCGTCACAGGATCGGGTTAACAAGTTCTATTTCACGGAAGCCGAGGATTCCTACGCCGGGGCATGGAAGGATCATTCGGCAATGGGTGTGATTGCCCTGGCGGTGTTTGAAGAAAAAAACTGGCGAAGGCCACTGCCGCATCCTTATTCTTCAAAAGACCAGCACGCTAACGATGCTGCCAGCGAAAACACGAGGATGGATGAAGCGGTTGTGGTTAGCAAATTGCGAAAGAAGGAGCGTGCTCAGCCTGGTACTGGCTATGGGAAGGACAAATACTCCCGGGCACGCCTGGTGCATTTCTCAGCGGAAGCGCACCCCGTTGAGGAGCATTATCTCAAGTATGAATGGCGAAGCACGCTGTGCCAGGTGGGTGTCCTGCGGTGCCGGGAGTCGGTTCCGAATCGCTTCTGGCCGGAAAAGCTCAGTCAGCGCGGCTTTGCTCCGGCACCTTCCGTGATTGAATTACAAAGGTAGGTAGAAAGAAGAAAAAGGCGGGTGCGGGCAGGGGCCCACACCCGCGCTACGATCAGGCTGCGACCTGGTGCATATGTACATCTTGCTGCGGGAAGGGAATGCTGATCCCCTCGGCATCAAATGTCAGTTTTACCTGTTCAGTCAGGTCCCAGTACACGCCCCAGTAATCAGCGGAGTTAACCCAGGGCCGCACGATAAAATTCACGCTGCTGTCGGCAAGTTCTGACACTGCTATGACAGGCTCGGGATCCTTGAGTATACGCTCGTCTTTTTCAACAAGGCTCTGCAGGATATCCTTTGCTTTCTTGATGTCATCGTCGTAACCGATTCCAAATACCAGGTCGACTCGACGAGTATCCTTGGTTGAATAATTTGTGATCATTCCGCCGGTGATATTGGCATTAGGTACGATTATGGTCTTGTTGTCACCGGTGCGCATCTGTGTTGAGAAAATTTGTATACCCTCAACGATACCAACCGCGCCGCCGGCCTCGACAAAATCACCCACCTTGAACGGGCGAAAGGCGATGATCATGACGCCGGATGCGAAGTTTGCCAGTGAGCCCTGTAGAGCCAGGCCAATAGCAAGACCAGCCGCACCAATGATGGCGACCAGTGACGTTGTTTGAATACCCAGTTGCCCCAGTGCAGCGATAAGCACGAAAGCAACGATCAGTATGTGAGCAATACTGCCGACAAATGACGCGAGCATGGTATCGACACCACGTTTTTCCATCTGGCTTGTTATCAGGTTCTTGATTCGCTTCGCCAGCCACATACCCACAACGAGTATGACTGCGGCGACAACGACATTCATGACTAAATCCTTTACAAAGGCTGATTCCAGCATTTTAGATCCCCTCTTGGTAAGTATCAGGTTGAAGATTGAGAGACTGCGTAAAGGCGTGGATTATATAGCCATTTGCTGGATGGGGAAAATGGTCAGTACGGTTTTTACGGCCTGCCGGGATGGCTAAATATGTGAATGTCCTCGCAGTTCCAGGGATTACTGCCGGTGAATCACCTTGTACCAGCCAAAAGTGCGCAGGGCCTGTTGATGCAGCTTGTTGGCCTTGGTGTCCGCAGATTCACCAAGGATCGTGACTTTCACAGGGGTCGTGGTCAGTTCTTCTTCCAGTAAAAGGATGCCGCTTTCCTCGGGTCGGGCCAGTGCGACTTCCGGTCTTGCCAGGTAGCGTAAGCCATGCCTCGCGAGTTCCAGGTACTTAACATCACCGGCGTTGTGATGAAGCAGGTTGAAGAAGCGGGCGGCGCAGATATTTTCATCCAGCTGCCTGTCCGCTTTTCCTGTATTTCCGTGAAAAGCTCTCGCGCTAAATCCCCCGGCGGGGTGTGTATGCTCGCTGGCGATGTCTTTCGCAAGCAACTCGCATTTTTCAAGAAGCGTATGTTGCGCGCTTGTTCGATAGGTTTGCAGGCAGGCCCTTGCCATGGATAGCTTGTCCATGAGTTCAAACCGTCCCTCTGCGTCATTGAGCAGCGTATCAATTACCCGGTGCTCACCAGACAGCAACGTATCCATGACTGTCGTTGAAGTGTCCAGGGCTGCACGGTCGCCGCAAAACTCGTAGTAAGCGCCAAGTGCCTCCAGTAACCATCCATTATCCCGGATTTTATAAAACAGGGACTCCCGGTGTGGCATGGCATCAACCATTGCAGGTATCAGCACCGGCCTGAAAACGCCGGCATCTGTCAATAATTCACGCCTGATGTAGGAAAAAATTCTTCGCGCGGTAACCAGGTAGGCGTGTTCGCCGAGCAGCGCATAGGCCAGGGAATAAAGTCTCAGGGAACCCGCCTGGGCGGCAACTGATTTTGAATAACGGCAGCGGCTCCAATCCGGGCCACTGGCAAACTGGTATATACCACCATCATTTTTGTCAATGAGTGCCATGCCACGATCCAGGCAGAGTCTCGCCATGCGTTCTTCATTTCGATCATGATGCGCGGCCTGGCAAAGTGCGTATTCAATGCTATCGCGGTCGAGGAATTTTATCGGGCCGGCCGCGCCACCTTCGTTCCAGTCAAAATTACAATAGTGGCGAAAAAGAAGCTTGCGCCGAAGATTCGCTGAAATTCGGTCTTTTCCGCATTCTGAATTAAATGAAAGATAATCCTTTGCCGGTGCAATTGAATGGCTTTTAAGTAATGTATGCATAGTGATATTTGAGGTCCTGCCAGTGTGAAAATGTGAATATCATTTAAATCCTGAGCCCCTGCTGGTTGGAGCCAGGCCGTGGATGTGCCAGCACGAGATAGCGTAGTGGCCCACCTGGTCGTATTGCATCAAAGGGGTAGCAGGTGATCAGCGTCAGGCGTTTTTCACCGTTAAAGCTCAAGTGGGAGTTGTCTTCCCTGTCAGTAATAACTGTCTCCTGCACCACGTATGAATCCCTGCGGCCATCAAGTAAATGCAGTTCAAGCACATCGCCACGGCGCAAGTGTCTTAAAAATTCGAAGTGAGTGTCCCGGTGGCCGGCTATCATGGTATTGCTGGCGTCACTCGCTCCTCCCGGGTTTAAAAGACGTCCTGGGCCAAAGGCTAATGAGGACCCATTAGCCCCGGCCAGGACAATGCGGTTTATTCCAAGGCCTGGCACTTCGAGACGGGCAACAGGCCAGGTGTCTGCCCAGGGCCAGGGTTTCACCTCCTTTTGACCCAGGACAGATTCTGACCATGCTGCTTCCAGGAGATATTGTGCCAGTGTGGCCTTGGCGTGGATGTAGCCGCCGTTGGCAACAAACCACAAACCGCTGAGGGGGAGGACCAGTACCAGAGTTCGCAGGATGGTTCTTTTTCGCCCATGCTGCGTTATCGCTTTTTTCAAATACTCACGTATTGACATATACGCTCCGTTTTTCAAAAAACGATAGCCTTGCCTGGGCAAAAAATTCCTCATCCTTTTCTCTCAGACCCTCTGAGGGTGTTCCAATTTGTTTCCGAGCTCTGCGCATCATTACTCCGCATTTCGATATGCTTACGCCTTGTCTGGCCAGAAAATCTCTCATTCTTTTTACGAAAAATTTAATCATTGCTGCGTTCGAATCTTTCTTCTTTGCTCACACATCACACAGGACTCCGCTTTGCGAAAGATTCGTGCCTTGTCTGAGCGAAAAATTTCTCATCTTCCTGTTTCTTGCAATCAATCATGAAAAGCGCTCGTTTGGATTGAAAATCTTTCATTCTTTCCAGGGTGACCATGATCAAGGCAGAACAAGGAGCTTGCGGAAAAAGAAACCTGCAAGAATAAGGCTTATGCCGAGCAGGAAATACAGGCTTGCAGGTGTCGCCGTTGCCGGCATGCTGGCAAATACTTTTTCGTATTCCCAACCCGCAGGCAGGTTCACCGGCAGACCTTTCCGGTTGAGTGGCATCTCTTTACGAACTGCCGGGCCGGGGTCAATCGCAACAAGGCTCGTATACTTGCTTACCAGCTGGTGTTCCAGGGCCGTCTCAAGTATTTCCTGCCTGTTATTCTCCGCAGCCGAACTTCTCAGGCTGTTTTCCATGAGCGCCTCGATTTTCTTTCGTGCCCAGAGTTTCGCGACTCCTTTTCGTTGTTGTCCGCCCTCGAGTCCTATGCTGCTTTGCCATGGCTTACCAGCCATCATTCCCGCAAGGCCTAGCTGTTGCGGAAGCGAATCACCCTTGAGTGTTACCAGCAGAGGTTCACCCAGGTAAAGGTCCGGTACCTGTGCCGGCCATGCTTCAAGTGATATGCCCTGTGTGTCCAGGTTAATATTTCCAAGCACCGGGTTCCTCAGCTTTCCAAGCAGGGCAGACATTTTTTCTTCTACTTCTGCAATATCCCCGATATAGGTGTGAGTTCCACGACCAAGCCTGGCCGCGCTGCGCATGAACCAGGAGTTGGGTGCGCTGCCAATGCCGATGGTAAACAGTCGACTGCTACCGATATTGCCTGCAATGTATTGGAACAGCGCATCCTCGTTGCCAACGCTGCCGTCGGTGAGAAAGATGACCTGCCTGATGCCCGGGCGAACACTATTTTCTTTTTCGCCACCCTGGTTAAGTGCCAGCCTGAGGGCAGGGGCAATCTCGGTGCCGCCGTTCGCCTCAAGGGAGGCCACGTATGACCTCGCCATGGATAGAGACTGTGGCTTAAAAGCTGCCAGGGCAGGAAATAGCTGCGAGGTAGAGGAATTGAACTGGATTATGTTGAAGCTATCGCCCGGGCGTAGCTGCGCCAGGGCGAGTTGCAGGGCGGATTTTGCCTGGCGTATGGAACTTCCTGCCATTGACCCCGATGTATCTATAACAAAGACAGTTTCCCTGTGAAGAATACTTTCCCGGGGAGCGCTCGGCGGTGTAATCATGAGAAAGGCATACTCTTCGCCGTTTACAGTTTCACGAAACATGGCGGCCGAGGGAGTACTGGCACTTACAGGGAACCAGTTAAGTACAAAATCCCTGTTGGCAATATCCGCACCCCCGGCGAGATTTACGCGGTAAGTGCCGGGTTTTGCGCCGTGTGCCTTTTCCACATCGACCCTGTGATAGAGACTTTTTATACTCGCCACTTCAAAGCCGGCATCAAGATCCACACTGATGGATATGTCGTTGCGTTTTCCTGAATCCGGGTGAATGACATGGGGGGTGATACGCGAGGCGTCGGCCACTTCAGTTGTGTTACGGGCCCAGCCCTCTCCATTAAAACCGGTGATGATTTGTTTACCCGGTATATAGCGGGGTGCAACTACCGTGGGTAGACGCAGGCTGAACTCTCCGCGCTGGTAATCAACGATCTGCTGGTATTCAATTTCAACGACAATTACTTCGCGAGGCCCGATATTGGCAATCGACGTTGTGAATATATTGGGTCGCTGCTGTTCCAGCAGGCTGGCGCGCTTTCCGGCAGACCTGGCACGTTCATACTGTTTACGAGCTTCCTGTTTTTCCCTGATTTCACCAACGATTTTCCTTTCACCCACTTTCATCCTGAGCTCGTCAACTGCTGCACTTTCAGGCAAAGGAAAAACATAGACGGCTTCCTGCCATTCATCGGTTGTATTTTTAAAAGATTGTGTAATCCTGGTTCTTGCGATCATGCCCGTGATAAAAATTTGCACGTCCGTGTGCAAGGTGGGGGTTGCCAGGAAACCTCGGGGTTTTTTAAACACAAGGCCAGCAGCATTGAGTTCTGTGGGACTTGAAACATGAGCCTGCTGCGAGATGTCCCCTGGCATTTCATTAGCGTGTGCAACTCCGTTGCCGGCAAGCACCAGCAAACAGCACATCACGCTAAATACCAGGCCGACAGCGATGCTTCGCTTCACACAATCCTTCAGCACAAATGCGAACGAGGAAGATGACTGCATTGCGTTCTCCCCTGCTAAAGTTAGATCTGGGTATCAAGAGAGAGCTGAATGTCCACGCGCCGGTCAAACACGTATCCTTCATCATCGCCAAGCGCGGAGAGTGCTTCTGTTTCGCCGTAGGCGTAGGGATGGATGCGCTCTTCCTTGATGCCGGAATTCAGCAGGTGTTGACGTATGGTTGATGCACGCTTTTCACTGAGCTTACGGTTATAAACTTCAGTACCGCGCCGGTCGGCGTGTGCTGCGAGATGTACCTGTATTTCTGGATAGCTTTGAATAAAATTACCCAGTTTCCTGATACGTGGAATTATCTCGGGATCTATTTCAGCACTGTCGGTTCGAAAATATATGCTGAGAGAGACACCGTTACTCAGTGCCTGCAGGGAATCAAAACCCGCTTCCAGCTTCACGGTTTTCAGATTCTGTCCGAAAACTTCCTGCAGACGCGCGAACTCATCCTGCATCGCCACCAGTTCAGCCTTTTTTATCTCCAGGTCCTGTTCGAGCCTGGCCATGGCCAGGTCCTCTTTCTTTTCCCGGTTGCCATACCAGGCACCTCCAGCGGCGCCGATGATCGCCCCGGGAGGACCAGCGATAAGGCCCCCAATCAGGGCGCCGATACCGAGCCCGGCTTCTTCCTTGTGATTTTCCGCGTCACTTTGTGGTCTCGGCTGAGCGGCATAAACTGCGACATTGAACAGGCACAGGCAACTTAGAACCAGCAAGGTGTATTTGATCATCATGTTCTCCTTCAATTGAATTGTTTTCGTGAAGCTATTAAAGGACCTGTATCTGGCAGGCTCGAGTCCGAACCGGGGAGAAGTGCTGATGAATTATGGCGAAAAAATGGAAATCACCCGCGCGCCTCTTTTTTCGGAAGCGGAATGCGCTAAAGTAAGGAGATACAGCAGAAAACGGGAATGCGCCTGGACGATTTTGGTCAGCGTAGTATAGAGAAGATTGATTTTGAGGACAGGGTAATGACTAGATTGGTAGCACTGGTCGAGGACGAGGCGGCGATACGGGAAAATTATGAAGATGCCCTGCGCGAGCAGGGCTATGATGTGGCGACCTATGGTGACAGGAACAGCGCTATGAGCGCCTTCAATGACAAGCTGCCGGACATGGCGATAGTTGATATTGGCCTTGGAGATGAAGTAGAGGGGGGCTTTGACCTGTGCCGCGAACTGAGGCAGAGATCATCCTCTTTGCCAATCATATTCTTGACCGCTAGGGATTCCGATCTCGATACCATATCCGGCCTGCGCCTTGGTGCCGACGATTACCTTACAAAGGATATATCCATAGCACAGGTGATGGCCCGGGTGACGGCCCTGTTTCGTCGTATAGATGCGCTGAAATCAGGGGCACCGGAAGGTGAGGTACATCGTGTAGGTGATCTCAGTATTGACGTGAACAGCATGCGTGTTGAGTGGAAGAAAAAACAGATTGATTTGACCCTTACGGAATTCTGGATGCTCCACTCCATAGCGAAAATACCCGGCCATGTAAAAAGCCGGGATCAACTCATGCAGGATGCAAATATATTCGTCGATGATGGTACAGTTACCTCGCACATCAAGCGTGTACGGCGTAAATTTGAGCAGGTGGATGCCGGTTTTGACAGCATAGAAACCATCTATGGTATGGGTTACCGCTGGAACAGGGGCTAGAAAAATTTTCAGGATCACCATCAGGGCCAAGCTGTTATTCCTTTCCGTCGTCATTCTCGGCATTCCCTATATTGGTCTTGAGTATATTCGCGAGCTGGAACGGCATTTAAGAGACGCGCTTGAAGTATCCCTGGTCGATGCGGCCAGGGGCGAAGCCGGCTTACTGCATGGCCGGGTGGAATTATTTGAAATGCACGAGGATGACCCCGACAAGTCCCTCTACCTTCACTCCCTGGTTCACCCCATCCAGGTGGACGGTTATTCTGCAGACTGGGATGCCTACCTTGCCTGGTCGGATCTTTACAGGAGTGATACCGGCAGCGGCAATACCGACGTCGAATTCAGGTTGATAATCGGTCACCACGAGCAAAATTACTATGTATTGATCCAGGTCGTTGACTCTGAATTGAATTTTAGCGGGGTCAATCAAATCGAGGAGCAGCTTCATGACCAGGTCAGGCTCGTCATGGAAGACCGTCGAGGTCTGTTACGCACCTATTACTTCTCACCCACGGCACCCGGCGTGATTCGGCCCTACTCCTATCGACGCCGGGTAGATGAATTCGGCGATGAAACCAGGGTGCTTGAATACGCCACGAACATAAAGGGTGAGTGGCAAAAATCTACAACTGGCTACAATCTTGAGATCATATTGCCGGCCCACCTGGTGGGTGAACACCTGGGCTTTGTTGTGAGAAATAGCGACGGCCTTGACTCCACTTCTCTCGGCACGGCGGGAGCGGCAACGGAAACCCGGCCTGGTCGGCTTCTACGCTCATCGCCGCAGATAGGCAGGATTATCTCTGCATCAAGTGGCGTCGAGGGGCGCCGGACATGGGTGCTCAATCACCAGGGACAGGTACTATCAAGCAGCGGGTCACTGGACAAGTCCCATGCGGACATGAAGCGAAACTTGTTTTATTCCATGGTT
>CAZXDV010000093.1:0-10605 GCA_964639535.1 uncultured Enterobacteriaceae bacterium
AGTCTGAGCCGCATATCCTTGCACCGTCCACCACGACCAGGTCATCGTTCCTGAGACCGGTCGCCGGCTTTGCCATCGCGGCATCGGTCGCCACCATTGCCATCCTCGGTATTCAGCAGGGTAACGAGAACGCAGCGGTCACTAGCGGAACCACCATTGCAGCGAATACAGGCAACGCGCCACAGCTTGTGTCCCAGCCCGTTGCCAACACGGTAGATGAAAATCAGCTGAGGCAGGTAAAAAACGACGCCCGGGCCCGAATGAACAGCTACCTTGTAAATTACAGCGAGTATCGAACGAATGCCGGCTTGCAGGGAATGCTGCCGTACGCAAGGACAGTCACCTACGAGGAAAACAAGTAGGCCGAATCGTGGGAATAGCAGCCCGTTATCGATATAATTACTGCATAACCTAGCTGAGAATACATTTCCTTGTCCCGCTTTAATTACCCGGTCTGCTGCAGCAAGCTGCTTTACCTGTTAACAATCTTGCTGGGCCTTGTTTGCCAGCCTGTTGCTGGAGAAACCAGCCCGGAGTCTGCGCGCTCTCTTTTGAAACAGATGTCCGAGGCCTCGCGCACGCTGAACTACGACGGCATCTTCATTTACCAGAGAGGTGGCAGCACGAATACGCTGCGGTTGATACACAAGGCTGGCCCTGATGGAGGTGCTGAACGTCTTGTATCACTGACCGGAGCTGCAAGGGAAGTGATTCGTGACAGGGAAGAAGTCACCTGCTTCTTTCCGGACGACCAGGCGGTGATGGTTGAACGAAGCAAGCCCCGGGAATTATTTGCCACCCAGCTGCCGCGGATAATGGACAAGTTGCTGGATAATTATCATATCCAGATCAATGGCAGCGACCGGGTAGCTGGCAGAAATGCGTGGGTAGTTGGCATAAAGCCACGGGATGCATTTCGATATGGCTACCAGTTCTGGATAGACAAGGACAATACCCTGCTGCTCAAATCCGAGTTGAGAAACCGAACCGGCCTGTTAATCGAGCAAATCATGTTTACCCAGATTTCAGTGCTGGACGAAGTGCCCGGGGAGCTCCTGCAACCCTCTATTTCCGGAAAGGGTTACACCTGGCATAACAATTCAGACAAGGACAACAGGATCGGCCTGCCGCACGATGGCTGGCAGGTCGGCTGGATGCCCAATGGGTTTACCAAGAACAACCAGGAAACTGTTCCCGGCGCCAGGGGAAACAGCCAGGTCAAGCACCTTATTTACTCTGATGGCCTCGCCATGGTGTCAATTTTTATTGAAAAGCTCGATACCAGCCGGGGGCTGTCTACGGGACTTTCGCGGATGGGCGGTGTCAACGCCTATGCCAGGGTGGCAAACGGCTACCAGGTGACTGCTGTAGGTGAAGTTCCCCAGGCCACGGTGCAACGCATGGCCAACTCCGTTAGCATGGAACAATAGTATGAAGATCACTCGCTACCTGCGGCAGTGCTGTCGCCTTATCGTCGTTGTCGCCCTTATGTCGGGTCAAAACGTGCTGGCACGCAATCTACCGGACTTTACACCGCTGGTTGAAAAGCACTCGCCTGCGGTGGTCAACATCAGCACTCGAAAGTCGGTCGCTGAAGGGCCTGGCTTGAACATGCCCGAAATCCCGGAAGACAGTCCATTCTTTGATTTTTTCAACAAGTACTTTGGACAACAGCCTCCTGGTAACAGGCAGCCTTTTGGAGAACGTTCGTCGCTCGGCTCCGGTTTTATTATTTCCCGGGATGGTTACGTAATCACAAACAACCATGTTGTGGAAAATGCCGATGAAATTATTGTTGGTCTGAAAGACAGGAGGGAGCTTGTCGCTGAACTGGTTGGCACGGACAAGCGAAGCGATATAGCCCTGCTCAAGATTGATGCCAAAGATCTGCCGACACTAAAGCTTGGCGATTCAAGCAAGTTAAAAGCGGGCGAGTGGGTGCTGGCCATTGGTTCTCCATTTGGTTTCAATCACTCGGTCACGGCAGGCATCGTCAGCGCCATGGGACGCTCCCTGCCAAACGAAAACTACATACCGTTTATACAGACCGACGTTGCTATTAACCCGGGGAATTCCGGCGGCCCATTGTTCAACCTCGATGGCGAAGTCATCGGTGTCAATTCGCAGATATTCAGCCGCACCGGTGGATTTATGGGCCTGTCTTTCGCAGTGCCTATTGATGTCGTCGCGAATGTGTATCGCCAGCTAAAGGAGAATGGCAGCGTTGACCGTGGATGGCTTGGAGTCCTTATCCAGGAAGTCACCAGGGAACTGGCGGAATCCTTTGCCATGGAGAAGCCTCACGGCGCGCTGGTGGTCAAGGTGTTACCCGATAGCCCTGCAGCCAAGGCTGGTCTTGAAGTCGGAGATATTGTCGTGCGCTTCGACGGACGAGAAATTGGCTTCAGGTCTGATTTGCCCCCCATGGTTGGTAACAGCCAGATAGGCTCGTCCGTCCCCCTGCAGATAATTCGACGCGGCAAGAAACAGAAGGTAAGGGTCACTATCGAGAAGCTGCCCGAGGAAAACCAGGTCAGGAATGCAGCGAGCAGCAAGCCCGAACCCGAGCCCTCCAACAGGCTGGGTATTGTCGTGCGTCCTCCCAGCGAAGAGGAAGAGGAAGGAATGCAGCTATCCGGTTATGGTGTGCTGGTAGAGAAGGTTAATGATGGTGTTGCCAGCGAGGCTGGCATTCGCCCCGGTGACGTGTTACTGCTGATTAACAACACAAAAGTGACCAGCCCGGCAAAAATGGAAGAAATCCTGGAAGAATTGCCCGCCGACCGGTCGATCCCCATCCTGATTCAAAGACGCGGCAATCCCATTTTTCTCGCCCTGAAATTGCAAAAGGATTCGTGAACAGAGAATTATTCCTGTACACGCGAGCAAACTGCGAACTTTGCCAGGTAATGCACGCCGAGTTGCAGGATGTTATCCAGTCAAAGCATGTAAGCGTTCACCTGGTCGATATCGATAACGATGCCGATCTTGTCCATCGCTACGGCGCCCGCATACCTGTGCTCGTCGCTGGCAAGCACGAAATCTGCGAGGTAAAACTCGACCGGGACGCGCTCGAGGCCTTTCTTTCCACGAAATAAGGAAAAATAGTGCTTTTCCCGTGAAAAGCGCTAATCCAGTTTATATTTTTGAAACACTTAGGCTAGAATCCCCGCCCGAACAGGCAAATCCCTTATTCCAGGCCGTCACCAGACCATCACAGGCAGACAATGCAGCATATTAGAAATTTTTCCATCATAGCGCATATCGATCACGGCAAGTCGACCCTGTCAGATCGCATCATCCAGTTATGCGATGGACTGTCTGACCGGGAAATGGCGGAACAGGTGCTTGATTCCATGGACCTGGAGAGGGAACGTGGTATCACGATCAAGTCCCAGAGCGTTTCACTCAACTACCAGGCACCTGACGGCGAAACCTACCTGCTGAACTTCATTGATACTCCCGGGCACGTGGATTTCAGTTACGAAGTATCGCGCTCTCTTGCAGCCTGTGAAGGGGCATTGCTTGTGGTTGATGCTGCCCAGGGTGTTGAGGCACAGAGTGTCGCTAATTGCTTTACCGCGATTGAACAGGATCTCGAAGTGGTGCCCGTGCTGAACAAGATTGATCTGCCATCGGCAGTACCGGAGAGGGTGTCCCAGGAAATCGAGGAGATAATCGGCCTTGATACTGCCGATATTGTAAAGATCAGTGCCAAGATGGGAACGGGCGTACCGGATTTGCTGCAGCAACTGGTCACTCTAATTCCACCGCCAAGCGGGAACACCGAGGCGCCGCTGAAGGCACTCATCATCGATTCCTGGTTCGATAACTATCTCGGGGTCGTGTCCCTTGTCAGGGTATTTGATGGGCGTATCGAGTCTCGCAAAAAGATACGTATCATGTCGACCGGGCAGAGCTACGATGTGAATGAACTCGGTGTATTTACGCCAAAGCGGGAAGCGAGAGAGTATCTTGATACCGGTGAAGTAGGCTATGTCGTCGCCGGCATCAAGGAAATCGAGGGAGCGCCTGTGGGCGATACGATCACCATGGCGGCGCAACCTGCGGATGAAGTACTGGCCGGGTTTCAGCAGGTCAAGCCAAAGGTATTCGCAGGCATGTTTCCGGTCGACTCGAGTGATTATGAAGCTTTTCGAGAAGCCCTGTCCAAGCTGCGTCTTAATGATGCGGCACTTCATTACGAGCCTGAAACATCACAGGCACTTGGCTTTGGTTTTCGATGTGGTTTTCTCGGCATGCTACACATGGAAATTATCCAGGAGCGACTCGAGAGGGAATATGGTTTAAACCTGATCACGACAGCTCCCACGGTCATCTATGAACTGGAAACCACAGCTGGCGAGACTATCTATATAGACAACCCTGCCAGGTTACCCGGAGTCGACAAGATTCACGAAATCCGCGAACCGATCATTCATGCGGACATTCTTCTCCCACAGGAGTACCTGGGTAACGTTATGTCGCTTTGCATAGAAAAGCGTGGCGTACAAAAGAAAATGCAGTACGTAGGCAAACAGATATCCCTCACGTTTGAACTACCAATGAACGAAGTCGTACTCGACTTTTTTGACAGGCTTAAATCTGCAAGCCGTGGTTATGCTTCCTTTGACTACGCCTTTGTCAGGTACCAGGCCGCCAGGCTGGTGAAACTGGACATCCTCATCAACTCTGAAAAGATCGACGCACTTTCCTGTATTGTTCACCAGGAATTTGCAGAGCGAAGAGGAAGGGAGCTAACTGAAAAAATGAAGGAGTTTATCCCGAGGCAGATGTTTGACGTGTCTATCCAGGCAGCCATAGGCTCGAAGATTCTTGCCCGTCAAAACGTCAAGGCCCTGAGAAAAAACGTGACCGCAAAATGTTATGGCGGTGACATTACGAGGAAAAGAAAGCTGCTTGAAAAGCAAAAGGCAGGCAAGAAGCGCATGAAGCAATTCGGCTCCATTGAAATACCGCAGAGCGCTTTTATGGCCATCCTCCATGTTGGCAAAGACTAAAACTTAAACAGGAAATAACAATGAGCTTTGATTTTTCAGCACTACTGGTCCTGCTGACATTTGTAAGCGGTGCTATCTGGGCCTGCGACGCCATGTTTTTCGCGCCGGCACGCAAGCTGGAAAAGGGGAGTGAGGATGACGCACATGCGGAGCAACCGGAACCATTACTGGTTGACTATGCACGCTCGTTTTTCCCCGTCTTTTTTATTGTTCTCGTTCTTCGCTCATTTGTTGTAGAGCCTTTTCGAATTCCGTCAGCTTCAATGATGCCCACCCTGCTGATTGGAGATTTTATCCTGGTCAATAAATACGAATATGGCATTCGATTGCCCGTGCTCAATAGCAAGGTGCTGGAGCTCGACACACCGCAAAGAGGCGATATTGTCGTGTTTCGATACCCGGAAAATCCACGTATCCCCTTTATCAAGCGCGTTGTCGCGCTTCCCGGGGACCAGGTCGAATATTTCAACAAGACCCTCTACGTAAATGGCAAGCCTGATTCACAAAAATATGACGGCATCTACGAGGACGATGGGCCGGGGCGCCAGATGGATGGATGGCAAAAGCTACTGACCACCACGGGTGAAGTGGAGCATGACATCCTGCACAGTCCGGCTAGCTCATCAATATCTGTTGAATATACCGTGCCTGAGGGTCATTATTTCGTCCTTGGCGACAATCGTGATAACAGCAAGGACAGCCGTTTCTGGGGGACTGTCCCGGATGAACTGCTTATGGGACGCGCCTTCTTTATCTGGATGAACTGGAGCAACAAGAGATGGTGGCATATTCCCAGCTGGAATGTAGAATGGGGTAGAATAGGCACTTCAATTGAATAATCTTGATTATTAGCAATAGAAACAAGGGGTTAAAAAATGAGAAACATCATGAGAAAACAGGATGGTATTACAGGAATTGGAATAATGTTCGTATTGGCCGTACTCGCCGGGGTGGTGCTGATCGTTCTCCGCCTATTTCCCCTTTACAACGAGAAGTTCGAAGTCGCTGCGACTCTTAACACGGTAGCTTCCCAGCCCGATGCACCTAATTACAATACCACCAGCGCCGGCAGGGCCTTCATGAAGGCCATAGGCACAACAACTGTAAATCGTTTCCAGGACAGGACCATCAAGCAGCACCTGAAAATATTGAAGCCTAAAAAGAAAGGTGACCCCAGGGTGATGCACTTTCAGTATGAAGCGCGTAACAAGTTTGTTGCTGACATCGAGTTTGTACTCGTATTTGACAAGAAAATTCCCCTTGGCGGGCCCACTGCCGAGTGAATGAGTCCCTCACTCAACTCGAAAACAAATTAAACTACAGCTTCTCTGACAGGAAACTGCTGGCATTAGCGCTAACTCATCGAAGCGCTAATGCCAGCAATAACGAGCGTCTAGAGTATCTCGGCGATGCTATCCTTGGCTTCCTCGTGGCCGATATTCTTTTCCATGAGCTTAGTGACGTGGCTGAAGGGGCTCTCACCAGGAAGCGCGCATCGCTTGTTAAAAAGGAAACCCTTGCAAACCTGGCCAGGGAGCTTGATCTCGGCGAATTCATCCAGCTCGGCACCGGCGAGCGCAAGTCCGGCGGATGGCGTCGCGATTCTATCCTTTCCAACACACTGGAGGCCGTTATTGGAGCCATCTACCTTGATGGTGGTATTGATGATTGCCGCGTATTTGTAAATGATATCTATGCCCAGTTACTGTCTTCACCACAGTTGCGTGAATCCACAAAAGATTCAAAGACTGAGTTACAGGAATATTTACAGGCCAGGAAACTACCGCTACCACGATACACGGTAATTGCAGAAGAAGGCGAAGCGCACAAGCGTATCTTTTCAGTGGAGTGTCGCATCGAGCCCCTTGAAAAACCTGTTACTGCTACCGGGAAATCCAAGCGCGTGGCCGAGCAACAGGCGGCGCTCAAGACACTGAAACTGCTTCAGCAATAAAGCCCGGCCATGTCTGCCCATGATAAAACAGCCAGTGACACCCGCTGTGGCTTTGCGAGTATCATCGGCAGGCCCAATGTGGGCAAATCAACCCTGCTAAACGGGCTGGTAGGACAAAAAATCAGTATCACTTCGAGAAAACCACAAACCACCCAGCGACGCATAAATGGTATCAGTACGGAGGCAGGTGCCCAGGTAATTTACGTGGATACCCCGGGGCTTCAATCACGCTACAGTGATGCTCTTAACCAGTACATGAAAAAGGAAATAAACGGCGCCCTGGTGCAGATCGATGCCGTTATCTTTGTGGTTGAAGCACTCAAGTGGAGTGAAGCGGATGAGGCGATCCTGGCCTTGATCAAAGACAGCCCGGCACCTGTCATACTGACCGTCAACAAGATCGACAAGGTCAGGGACAAGAAGCTGTTGCTGCCTTTCCTCGCGGAAGTTGCGGAAAAAAGGAAGTTTCAGAAAATCATTCCCCTGTCTGCTCGAAAACATTCCAGGTTAGACGAATTACAACATGCCATCAGGGAATTAATGCCGCCCGGTCCTCTGCAGTACCCGGATGAGCAGGTATCTGACCGCAGCGTAAGATTCCTCGCTGCAGAGTTTATCCGGGAGAAACTGATTAATAGCCTCGGTAAAGAAGTACCCTATAAGCTAACGGTGAGTATTGAAAAATTCTCGGAAAACCAGGATGGAATTGAAATAGACGCGATTGTCTGGGTCGAGAGCAATAGCCAGAAGTCGATCGTTATAGGCAAGGAAGGAAAAGTCTTAAAGTCGGCAGGTGAAAGGGCCAGGAAAGACATGCAAAATCTACTGCAACAAAAGGTCTTTCTTCGAACATGGGTGAAGGTAAGGAAAAACTGGACAAGGGACAACTCTGCTCTTGTCGCGCTTGGCTATGAGGAAGAGGGCAACTAGACCGTGAAAGTCACGCTAAGTCCCTGTTTCATCCTGCACCAGCGCCCATACCGTGAAACCAGCCTTCTTGTGGATGTTTTCTCCCGCGAGCATGGCCGATTGAGACTGGTTGCAAAAGGGGCGCGCAACAGCAAGAAGTGGCCGGCAGCCCTGTTCCAGGTAGCAAGGAACCTGAATGTCAGCTGGTCAGGAAAGGGAGAGCTCGCGACACTTACAGATATCGAGGCAACTCGAACAGCTTTTGATATCAATGGCAGCTGCGTTATGGCAGTTTTTTACATGAATGAGTTACTTGTCAGGTTGCTCCATTCCCACGAGCCCCATGCCGAGCTATTCGAGGCCTACGTGATGGCCCTGACACGTCTTGAACATGGAGAAAGTGAATCTGTGACCCTGCGATATTTTGAAAGACAGCTGCTTGATTCCATAGGCTATGGACTGGTGCTTGATCATGATATCCAGGATGGCTGTGAAATATCCCCTGAAAAGGAATACCACTACTTTATTAACCAGGGTGCGCAACTGGACGCCGGGGGCGCAGGCACCAGCATCAGGATCAGCGGAGCAACTTTACTCGCCCTTGCTGATGAGAGTCTCGACGAGAACACCAATACAGTGTCATTGAAAAACCTCATGCGCAGCACCCTGGGTACTTACCTTGGTGATGAGCCATTAAAAAGTCGTGAGTTATATCGCCAGTACTCCCAGTTTGCGCCTGGCTGAAGTTCGAGCTAATCCCGCCCGCGCATGTACCTTGACGTGTTTTGCAGATAGAATACGCCGCTTTTTATACACCAGCCGAGTTTTATAAATGCCAGGGCTTGAAACAGAACTAAGCAGAAGACGCACTTTTGCTATCATCTCCCACCCGGATGCCGGCAAGACTACCGTCACCGAGCAGCTCCTGCTGTATGGTGGTGCCATCCAGATGGCCGGTACTGTAAAAGCTCGCAAGTCCAGTCGCCATGCAACATCTGACTGGATGGCGATGGAGAAAGAGAGGGGTATTTCGGTTACCAGCTCGGTAATGCAGTTTCTCTATGGCGAGAAGGTCATTAATTTACTCGACACCCCTGGTCATGCTGACTTTTCAGAAGATACCTACAGAACCCTGACCGCGGTTGACTCGGCCCTGATGGTTATTGATGTTGCCAAGGGCGTGGAAGAACGTACCAGGAAGCTGATGGAGGTTTGCAGGCTTCGAACCACTCCGATTATCACGTTTATCAATAAACTGGACAGGGAAGGGCGCGACGCCATCGAGCTTCTCGATGAAATCGAATCCGATCTTTCGATACAGTGCACCCCGGTTAGCTGGCCAATCGGTATGGGAAGCCAGCTGCGCGGCATCTACCACCTTCTTCGAGATGAAATTTTGCTTTATTCAAAAGAAGGAGAAACCAGGGTCATCAGTGGGTTGAAAAGTGATGAAGCCCGGCAAGAGCTTGGTTCCCAGTTAGAGGACCTTGAGAGCGAAATAGAACTGGTCACCGGTGCCTGCCCGTCGTTTTCCCTTGATGATTACCTCGAGGGCAAACAAACCCCGGTGTTTTTCGGATCTGCTTTACATAACTTTGGCATTGCCTACTTTCTCGATCACCTGGCTGAACATGCACCTGGACCGATGCCGCGTGAATGCGTGGAAAGAACTGTCCTGTCCAGCGAAGACAAGTTCAGTGGTTTTGTATTCAAGATCCAGGCAAACATGGACCCGGCCCACCGGGACAGGATCGCGTTCCTGAGGATATGCTCCGGAAATTACAGGAAAGGCATCAAGTTGCACCATGTGCGTACCGGTAAGGACCTGCAATCGGTCAACGCGATGACCTTTCTCGCCGGAGAACGGGAGCATGCAGAGGACGCCTGGCCGGGAGACATCATTGGGCTGCATAACCATGGAACCATCCAGGTTGGAGATTCATTCAGTGAAGGTGAGAAGCTCAGCTTCCAGGGTATCCCACATTTTGCCCCGGAGCTGTTTCGCCGCGTTCAACTCCGGGATCCTCTGAAGATGAAGGCACTGTTAAAAGGCCTTCTGCAGCTTGGAGAAGAGGGTGCCACGCAGGTTTTCAGGCCCCTTAACAGCAATGAACTGATCGTCGGTGCAGTTGGCACCCTGCAATTTGACGTGGTTGCCTGGAGACTGAAAGACGAATACAACGTCGAATGCGCCTATGACAACGTGGCTGTAAATACAGCGAGGTGGATCAGGTGTGAAGATGAAAGTATGTTGGCCGAGTTTCGCAAGAAAGCCTCGGTAAATCTCGCCCTTGATGGTGGGGACTACCTGACTTACCTGGCACCTTCAATTGTCAACCTGAACCTGACCATGGAGCGCTGGCCGGGTATCGAGTTTAACGCCACGCGGGAACACTAGCCGGCGTTAATCACTGCTCCCGCTGTCACTTGAACCTGATTCCGCGACGCGTTCCCCGGGTTCCTTGCTGACCGGCTTGTTAGCCTGCCCGGGTGCGGGCTTTTCACTGGTACTGCCTGCTGACGAATGGGAACTTGCCCTCTCGACATTTCTTGGATTTATACGGGTCACGTCTTCACTATCCGTGGAGCCAGCCTGCTGGCTCCTGGGCGCTGCTGCCTCCGGGGTTTCAAACCGGGGTTCCTGTGGAGCTACGGGTTTTGAAGCCGGCTTTTCGCTCGAATCAGCCTGTGCATGAGCCTGGTTGTTACTTTCCTGTTGCT
>CAZXDV010000094.1:0-10563 GCA_964639535.1 uncultured Enterobacteriaceae bacterium
AGACACGAAGCCACCAGCCAGCTGATCCTGATACTCTGCAGCAGTGCCGGGCCGTGTTCGGGCGTCAGTGGATTGTTACCCATGAACAGGGCCAGGGCGAAGGTGATGATGGCCATGCTGAACATCTGCCCGATCACCCTTACCGTGGCGGCAGTGGCGCCGGCCACGCCAAGGAACTTCTTTTCCACCGAACCCATGATGGCGCTGGTATTGGGCGATGAGAAAAAAGCAAAGCCAAGCCCGGTGAGAAAGAGGCAGGGAATGATAAATCCCAGCGAGGTATCCCTGCCCACTGTGGAGAGCAGCCCAAGCCCGGTGGCAATGCTGCACATACCGGCAGAAGCAATAAAGCGAGGTTCGATACGATCCGAAAGGCGTCCCGCAAAAGGAGATGTCATGGCCATCACCAGCGGTTGAACGATCATGATCATGCCCGCTACTTGGGGCGAGATGCCCTTGATGGTTTGCAGGTAGAGACTCATCAGGAAGGTGGTACCAAAGGTCGAAGAATAAAGAATCAGGGCTGCAAGGCAGGAAAAAATCAGCACCCTGTTAGCGCGAAAAATTTTCACTGCAAAGATGGGATGCTCAATCGTAGCCTCGTAGCGAAAAAAGAAATAAAAACCCAGGGTACTTACTCCCAGGGCCATAAAGCCGGTAGGGCCAGGGATAAATGTCAGGCCAATCATCAGGGAGATAATTGTTACTGCATATATCCCGGTGCCGGTAAAATCAAACTTCTGACCTTCTTCCCCACGCCAGTCACCTTTTAATTTTAAACTTGCCACCAGCGCAACGATCAAGGCCACTGGCAAATGCACAAGGAAGACACTACGCCATGAGAAATGCTGTGTAAGCCAGCCACCAAAAAGGGGACCGCAGGTAAGCCCGAAGTAAACGGCGGACACGGTCATGCCGATGGCGCTGCCGCGTTTTTCCGGGGGGAACACCGATGAAAGCATGGCAACACCGGTTGAAAAAAGCATCGCGGCACCCATGCCCTGCAGCACGCGACAGGCGATGAGCTGGTAAATAGATTGAGAGCTGGCCGCCAGCAGGGAGGCAATTATCACAGTAATAATCCCTGATACATAAACACGTTTACGACCAACGATGTCAGCGAGCTTGCCAAAGGGGAGTAACAGCGTGGCGCTGGTGACGAGGTAAGCATTACTTACCCATGTCAGGTACAGGGCTTCAACCTGTAATGCCCCGGCAATGGTAGGCAGGGCTACGTTCACGCTGGAGAGCATCATGGGCATGATAAAAGAGCTCATGCAAACTACCAGCAAGGCAGAGCGCTGGTTGGAAGACTGTTCAGTCATAGCTGGATGGTCTACGCCGGATTCTTATTCATTTGCAATGCGTTTTGAACCCCTGGTGTTGTTTGCCATGTCCATGAAGTTGGCAACGCTTAGTTTTTTCAGGTTTGGCAACTGGGAATACCAGGGCTTTTCATGACCGGCAAATATCGTCAGTCCTTCCATGGAAGCACACATGTACAGTGCCAGCTGCTCAACTTCCTTGCGTGTCAGGGAAGGGTTGATCTGGGGAAGTAACTCGATAAGCGCTTCCCTGGCCTTGGAATACATTTCATCCATTAGCTCGGCAACAAAAGGGTTGTGATTGGCAAGGGCCCAGCATTCCGGAAAGAACGCCGTTGTCTCCGGGGTACCCAGGTCTTCAATCCAGAATTCAAGCACGGCCTTCATCTGCTTTTCCGGGGAGTCCCCGGCGAGCTCCCGGGCCCGGTCAAACTCCTCGAGATAGGGCGTAATTACGTAGTCGATGAGATCCCTTAGCAGGTCCTCCTTTGTACGATAATAGTAGTTAAGGTTACCAATGGATATCCTGGCTTTCGATGCGACCTTGCGCATACTCAGGCTGCTGTAGCCCTCATCCATGAAAATTTCCCGCGCCGCGTCCAGTATGCTGATCAGGCGCGACAGGCCCTTTTGCTGGGTCGCTGTTCCTGGCCTGTTGAGACTTTGCCTTCTGCGTTGAACCATTCTTACAATGTTCCTGCTTAAAAAAGAAATTAAAACTCACAATCCCGTCCGGGTAGGCGAAATATAAAGCGCATCAGGGATTTAATCCAATATTGACCTGCAGCATACCCGCTTTCATCACCCGGTATAGCATCCTGTTGCTGTCGGCAGAAGCGCCCGGCTGATGTAATATTGCTTTTTTCAACTGGAAATTATAGTCTAGGACGCATGTCCAAAATAGAATGGACCAGCGTCTCACCACCATCGGGGTGCCATTATGAAGCAGCTTTTTAGCGTAATCCTGGGTCTGATTTTCTCGACCTGCCTGCAGGCAGAACTGCCCGTTGATCCGGTAGGTGTCATAGAAAAACTACCTGCCAGCTATCCGGATACATGGATATACGCCCATGACACCAATTTCTATTCCCTCGTGGATGGCAAGGTCATTATCGTCGATGTCGCCTCCGAGAACCGCCACTACAAGGGCTCGCTTCCAGTCGGACAGTTTGGTTCTTTCCTGGCTTCTTCAAAGCGCCCTGAAGTCTACGCTGGTGAGACCTTTTATCCCAGGCGACTCAGGGGAGAGCGTACCGATGTTGTCACCGTATATGACAAGGTCAACCTGGCACCGATTGATGAAATAGTTTTGCCCGGAGGTAAGCGCGGTCAACTGGTGACCTTCAAGGGCATGATGCGCTTCATTGGTGACGAAAGCTATCTTGCTGTTTTTAACTTTTCACCCGCCGCCTCGGTTTCCATCATTGATATCGAGGAGCGAAAAGTCGTAGAAGAGGTTCAGATTCCCGGTTGTACCCTGGTTTATCCCTCGGGCGAACTCAGTTTTGCATCGCTTTGCGGAGACGACCTGATGCTGGTGTCGCACCTTAACAAGGACGGGACCTTGAAAAAACAGGAACGGACCGCGAAGTTTTTTGACGCCGATGAAGATCCGCTTTTTGCCTTTAACGGGCGCGCCGGTGACAGGGTATGGTTTCCAACATTCAAGGGCATGGTACAGCCGCTGGATATGTCCTCAGCCGTTCCCGGGATTGAAGCGCCATGGTCACTGGTCACGGACAGGGAGAAGCAGGAGAACTGGCGTCCCGGTGGCTGGCAGATTGTTACTGCCCATGAAAGCGGACGTCTCTTTGTGTTAATGCACAAGGACGGCTATGACGGCAGTCACAAGGGTGGCGGTAGTGAAGTCTGGGTGTTTGATACGAAAAAGAAAAAACGCATCAGGCGTATTGAATTAAAAGAGTGGGGAGTATCCATAGAGGTCACCAGCGGTGAGAATCCTTACCTGGTGGTGACAAACGGAAGCATGAACCTTGATATCTATTCAGCTAACGATGGAAAGTGGGTGCGTATGATTGGCGGACGAGCATTTGAAATGCCAATGGCGCTGCACGCGGTGAAATAACTGATGCCTGTCGATCCCGTTGTAAGCCTGATCTTTGCGCTGGTACTTAGCTACATTTTTGTTGTGGCTGCGCTTCACAAGTTCAAAGGTTTTAGTGAATTCCTTGAGACCGTAAGCAATTACCGCGTGTTGCCTGCTTTCGCTGTGAAGCCCTTCGCTATCGCTTTGCCTGTAATCGAACTTGCTACCGGTATCGCTTTACTGATTCCGTTTACAAGCAGCCTGGCGAGTGCAGTTGCAGGAATTCTCCTGCTGGTTTATATCCTGGCTATGCTGATTAACCTGGCACAGGGGCGGCGAAGTATTGACTGCGGCTGTGGTGGCAGCGATCAAAAGCAGAACATCAGCGAGTGGCTGCTGTTGAGAAATGGCATGCTCGTTATTTTTGCCTGGAGTGTTATGAACAATGTTCCCGCGCGTGAATTCAGCTGGTTTGACTGGTTGCTGGCTTTTCTCGCGGCCACGGTCATTTGTCTGATTTACAATATCCTGAACCAGCTGCTGGTGAACCGGGATTTATTAAAGGTACTGAAAAACCATGCTTGAAACCCTGATAATTTCCAACATATTACTGTGGATCCTCGTGGTCATAATGGGAGTGGTTATCTTTGCCCTGGTGCGCCAGATTGGCGTTCTTTATGAGCGCGTTGCCCCGGCGGGTGCCCTGATGGTGAACCAGAACCTGTCAGTGGGAGGAGAAGCACCAAGCCTCGACTTGCAGGACATCAATGGTGGCCTGGTCAGCGTTGGCGGGGTACCGAAAGATGGCAAGAGCAAGCTGGTGTTTTTTGTTTCTCCCACCTGCCCGGTGTGTAAAACCTTGTTGCCGGTGGTCAAGTCGGCCAAGAAAAGTGAAAAGGACTGGCTGGACATTATTCTTGCCAGTGATGGCGAAAATAACGATCACCGTGGGTATATTAGCGAGCACCAGCTGGACATGTTCACCTATGTGTCATCGGAGATACTGGGTCGCTCCTATGGTGTGTCCAAGTTGCCCTATGCCGTATTGATTGACGAGGAGGGAAAGATCGCCTCGATGGGAATAATAAATTCCCGTGAACACCTCGAGAGCCTTTTTGAGTCAAAGGAAAGGGGTGTTGCGTCGATCCAGGACTACATAAAGACTTACTCTGCAGAAGAAAAAAGTGACGAGTTGTCACAGGAAGCAAACGGGGGTTAATGATCATGAAGTGGTTTGACAAGTTAACAGAGCTTTCAACGCGATCTGTCGCCAGGCGAACGTCCCGTCGGAACTTCCTCACTGGCCTGGGCACGGTGCTGGTCGGTACAACTGCAGTGCCACTGCTTCCTGTTGCCAGGGCAGCAGGTGGTGGTTCCGATAGTGCCGAGGGAAATGGTTACCCGGGTGTTGCCTCGCAAACCACCGGGCGCGACGATGACCCGGGCGATCCCACTTCCTGTGATTACTGGCGCTACTGTGCCATTGATGGCTTCCTGTGTAGTTGCTGCGGCGGTAGTCACAGCAGTTGTCCGCCTGGCACCGAGATGTCACCGATGACCTGGATTGGTACCTGTCAGAACCCGGCCGATGGCAAGCAATATATCATCTCCTATAACGACTGCTGTGGTAAAACAAGCTGTGGTCGCTGCCTGTGTAACAGGAATGAAGGTGATATTCCTCCCTATCGCGCCTTCTCCAACAATGATACAAACTGGTGTCTTGGAACTGAAAGCTCCATATATCACTGCTCCACGGGAATAATTCTCGGTATAGCTACCGACAAAAACTAGTTTGTCCGTTTAGCTTTCTTCACTGGTTTATGACTGAAGAAGACTTCAGGCGAAAGTATTATTTCCATATCGAGTTTGATGTGCAATGGATCGACATGGATGCGTTCCAGCACGTCAACAACAAGGAATACTTTCGTTACTTTGAGAAGATACGAATAGACTATTTTGAAGAGCGTGGGTTCATGGCTAACATGGAAGAGAACGCGGTGGGTCCAATCGTCTCCTCGACACAGTGCCGTTTCAAATTTCCCCTGAAGTACCCTGACAGGATCATCATCGGTGTATATATCAGCGACCTGGAAACAGACAGGTTCCTGATGAACTATGGCATTTTTAGTTTAAAGCATCAGCGTGTAGCTGCCGTTGGCGATGCCCAGGTCGTTTGCTTTGATTACAGCGCCAATAAAAAGGCCCCCTTGCCGGGGGCCATTTGCGATCGATTGCGAGAGGAAATGCAGGACAACGCTACTTGAGCGTGGATTCCAGGTAGTCCAGGACTTCATCCAGCACCGCGCGGTCACCAACGTGGTTGGATAACATCAGGATCATTTTCGCATTGAGCTTCTGGCTTTCTTCTATGGACAACCCGTCGTGCAGCTCAATAAGGCGGGCATAAAAACCATCAGGATCGTTAATACCCAGCTCTGTCCTGAATTTTTCCATGTCCTGCAATGGGGTTCACTCCTGGTCTTCCAGCGATGCCCACATCTCGGCGTCGCGCTCCGCGGTCCAGACTCGTGGCACTTCGATACCGTCGGCGAGGTCATAGGCGCGTGTCACATCAAATGGCAGGCAATGGTCAAAAATCACCCAGTGACCAAAGTCCTTGTGCAATTCGGTGTAGGTTTCCTTGTAGATGGAATTGAGATCCTTGCCTTCTTCCTTGCCCTTTTTCACCAGTGCGTACATTTTTGTGATGAAATCGCGGGTACCACTGATGCATGCATCAATGGTTTCCGGCGTAGTAAGGGCATCACCGCGACCCGGTACCAGCGAGGCAGGTCCAAGTGCGCGTATGTTGTCCAGGGTAGTGGGCCAGTCATTGAGGTAGGCATCACCTGTATAGGGTGTTGCTCCGTATTCCAGCAGGTCGCCACTAAACAGCACCTTGTCCTTGGGTAGCCAGACGATGGTATCGCCATAGGTATGGCCAGGGCCGACCTGCATGATCTTGACCTCGAGGTCACCCATCCACAGTGTCATTTCACCCGTGAATGTGATGGTAGGCCAGGTCAGGCCGGGGATAGTCTCGTGTCCCTGGAAAAGGCGTGGAAAACGTTCAAACTCGGATTTCCAGTCCGCCTCGCCGCGCTCTACCACGAGGTCGTAGGTATCCTTGCTGGAAATGATATGTTCAGGCTCGTAGGCGGAGGCACCGAGAACACGAACGGCGTGGTAATGGGTCATGACCACGTACTTGATGGGCTTGTCGGTTACTTCGCGAATCTTCTCGATAACTCGCTCAGCCATCATGGGGGTTGCCTGGGTATCAATGACCATGACACCGTCATCGCCGATGACGACGCCCGTGTTGGGATCGCCTTCCGCCGTGTAGGCGTAGGCATTCTCGGAAAGTTTACTGAATGTTACCTGCTTCTCTTCCAGGTCAGCCTGTGATGCAAAAGCCTTACCCATGATTGTTCACCCCTGTAAATAAATATTAATTTCAGGCTGCTATTCTGACAGGATTCCAGGTAATTATCTGTCCATATTTTTATGTACATGGGCCCGGTTTTCGAACCATGTACGGAATTTGAGGGTTCCAGCCTTTCTGGATAGAATTGGCGCCGGGCTTGCGAAACTAGTGGGCATCATTTTTGTCTTAAATCACTAATGGGTAAGCTATAACCCCGCTAATAAGGAGCGAAAATATGAGGTCATTCGGCATGAAAAAAGCGATACAGGCTGTACTTGTAACAGCATTGTTGGCAGGCAGTAGCATACCCGCTGCGGCGGCAGAATATGGCATCGATATCAAGGGGATGCATGCGTTTATCCAGTTTCGAATCTACCATCTTGGTTACAGCGTGATGGTCGGGCGATTTAACGACTTCGGCGGCAGCTTTACATGGGACAAGGCCAACCCCGGCGCCTCTTCAATTAACGTCGAAATCAAGACTGCAAGCATTGACAGTAATCATGCCGAGCGTGACAAGCATCTTCGAGAAGAAGATTTTCTAAACACGGACAAGTATCCCACCGCGACCTTTAAGAGCACCAAGTATCACGGTGATGCCAGCGGTGGCAAAATGGATGGCATATTAACCCTGCACGGTGTGAGCAAGCCGATCACGCTGGATGTGAAAGTAATTGGCGAGGGAGACGATCCCTGGGGTGGCTATCGCGCAGGCTTTGAAGCAACAACCTCCATTCGAAGGGCGGATTTCGGTATGGACTACAATCTTGGCCCTGCCTCGGAAACCATGGAGTTTGACCTTTATATCGAAGGGGTCAGGAAGTAAGTATGGCTGAATGAATTCGGCCCTACTCCTGGGTCGAATTCATTTATATTTCTTTTTATTGACTCTTTGCCAGGGTCGAGAAGTAGTACAGGGATGTACTGCTCACGAAACTAAGGATGCAATTTATTCGACCTTTATTTCCAAAGCATCTTTGTCAGCGTACTGTCCTTGTCAATAAACTGGTGTTTCAGGGCTGCACCCACGTGACCCAGCACCAGGAAACCGATGCCGTATCCCATGTAAAAGTGCAGCGTGATCGCAATGTCACGCAGTCCCTTGTTTTTTGATACGAGGGCAGGTATTTCAAACCACCCGAAAATGTCCACTACCTTGCCGGCAGAGGTTGATATCAGGTAACCCGTTACGGGAATAAGCACCATCAGCAACAGCAATAGCTTGTGCATGATATTGGCGCCCATCTTTTCCCAGGCCTTGAGGGCAGCGGTAGTATCCGGCACCGGCGAGTAAACCTGCCAGCCGATTTTCAGCAGGGCTGCCGCCAGCACCAGCATGCCGAGAGACTTGTGCCAGGAAAGCGAGGCGTTGTACCACTTGTCATAGTAGGTGAGATCCACCATGTACCATCCGAGCCAGATCAGGCCGATGATTGAAATGGCAATTGCCCAATGCAGTAATTTCGTTACAAGCCCAAAGTGTTCCCCGGTGTTTTTAACTTTCATAATTCCTAACCCGTTTAGTACCTGAATTTGTTCAGCGTTGTGATGCAAAGAGAAAAAAGTTCATTTTGTGTGGCGATATTCAACTTCTCATAAGCTCTTCGCCGATAGGTATTAACACTGGACTCCGCAATATCCAGGTCCAGGCTGATACCCGTTGAGGTAAACCCCAGCAGAATTCTCTCGCAAACCTCTGACTCCCTGTTAGTCAATTTATCAAAGGGCTCCTCTCGACTACTTATGACCGAATGTACCAGGCTCCTGGCGGAGTGTTCCTTTCCGTCATCCTTGCCCTTTAACCTCAATAACTGGAAGTGAACTGCTATCAGGTTTGCCAGCAGTGGCAGCACCCTGTCATACAGGGCTCTCTCGCTATCGGTAAACCTGCCCGATTCCCCAATACGGTAGAAGTTACAGTAAACAAGCCTTTCATCTACCTTTCGAGTAATCGAAATCTTGTCCACAAGATCATGCTGGGTAAAAAAATGGTCGCGGTATTCCGCATCATACTCATCCTGGAAACTGGGGTGAACAGTTACGGGATCTTCCGGATCAATTTCGCCCTTGTTTTCTCCAAAGTGCGGATCACGGGTATGAAAGCTATCGACATAGTCCCGGGCCAGGTTTTCTGCTTCTTCTTTGGGCATGACGCTGCCCGTGAACAGGTGCCCCGGGCCTTCTGCTTCAGACCAGGTGAACACCGCAAAATGGTCAATAAATAACTGCGTGTTAAGAAATGTAAAAAGAGCAGGATCAAACTGCACAGTTCCTGCATGCTGACTGACCTGGGCAATACCCTGTAACCACTCGAGTGAATTGGAACTGTCCAGTTCACGGTTCATCATGTAGTTACCGAACGCGACATTTCCAGTTCACCCGGTATTATCCGGGAGATCCAATGCTCGGCAGCACGTCCTGTAACGCCCTGCCAATTGCCAGCACTTCTGCGTCCTTGTTTTCCGGCCCATCAATGCACAGGCCCACGGGTAACCCGTTGGCGGCCAGGCCAGCGGGAATGGACAGGCTTGGTATTCCGGCAACCGAACTGGCATCACCGTTTCTAATATAGCTTGGAAAAGTCGGCATCTGGTGACCATTAATATCCACAGTTTCGTCGTGGCCAATTGGGCGCGCGGTGAGGGGTGTGGTTGGCAGCAACATGGCGTCAATACCGTTTTGCTGGAAGTAGTCGCGGTACATGGCCTGCAACTGTGGTCGAAGTACATCGACGGCTTCCCGGTAAACTTCTTCCGGGACATTGTGTTCGCCCATGGAAGCCTGCATGATGTTTTTCACGTCGGGACTTTTTACCGCGTCCACGAGTTGTTCAAGTGTAATCCCGATATTGTTCCTTGCAAGGTAGTCACTTAAATCCCTCAGGGTTTCGAAAACCGCTATTGGCATACTCATTTGCTGGTTCAGGGAAAACAGGTCCGGCATATCCACTTCTACAAGGGTAGCGCCCGCGCTGCTGATTGCTGCCAGTGCCTTTTCCATTACGTCGGCGGTTTCATTTTCAAGCGCCTTGAAGAAGGGATCCCTTGCTACCGCCAGCTTCAGATCCTGGATCTTGACACTGCTCTCCCGTTCATCCCCTGAAAGGACGTGGTCTACCACTACAATATCGTCCACGTGATGGGCGAAAATACCCACGGTATCCCGGGTTTTGGAGAGATTAATCAGCCCGTCGCCGGGATAACGGCCGGTGCTGGGGCGAAAACCACACACCCCGCACAGTGACGCCGGTATCCTGTTGGACCCGCCTGTATCTGAACCGAGTGACACCGGCACGATGCCTGCGGCCACTGCCGCGGCGCTGCCACCACTGCTACCACCGCTGATCAGTTGCGTATTCCAGGGGTTTCGTACCGGGCCGGACCAGCCATTATTACTGGTAATGCCAAAGGCCAGTTCATGCATATTGGCCTTGCCGACGATCACAGCACCGGCTTGCTTGAGTCGCTGTATGACGCCTGCATCCTGCGTGGGCAGGTGATCGGCCAGTGCCGGTGTGGCGCCGGAGGTGTGAAAATCGGATGTGTCGATATTATCCTTCACCAGGATGGGGATGCCATGCAGCGCAAGCTCCTCGCCACTTTTTAACCTGCTCTCCTGCGTGCGGGCCTGTCCCAGTACCCTGTCGGCATCGCTTGTAATAATGGCGTTAATTTCCTTCCCTTTTTCACTATTATCCAGGGTCTCCTGAGTGACCCCGGTGCTGGTTTTCTCGCCGGAAACACTACTTTGCTGCGGCGCTTTTA
>CAZXDV010000095.1:0-10562 GCA_964639535.1 uncultured Enterobacteriaceae bacterium
GAACTGCTTGAACTTGATACCGGCCTGGACCAGTTCACGCTTGCAACCGACTTTTTAAGTGTTGATGACCGGGTCTGGACAGTCAGGCCGCGGTCCATTTCCAGCCTGCTGTATTACCTCTCTCAGAACGTTGATGTACCCGCGTCCCATGAAAATGCCGGCCTTGTAACCGTGACAGGGTCCGATTCCGGCGGTGCATTTGACTGGGCACAAACACCGGCAGGGCAGCTGTTCAAGATCTCCCACTCTGTTGACCAACCTGCCAATGCATCGATTGCGACCTATTATCGCGGGCACTGGTTTTACGTGGATGATCGAGACCTTCGTTCCAAGTCTACGTTCATCCTGCTACGACAACTCTTTGACCTTCAGGCCGGACAAACCCGCTATGAAGGTCCAACCCTGACGCTTCCCGTTGGAGGGCGATGATTTATGGTTAAGTTACGAATTTCCCTGCTCATGTTTTTTATTGTGTTGCATTTGCAGGGGTGTGCGGCAGGCGCGGTAATAGATGTCGTGGCGGAAACCGTTGAAGCGGGTGTGGAACTTACCGGTACGGTCGTAAAAACCGCTGTCGACGTGGTCGTGCCAGACGGTGACGAGGAAGAAGAATAGGCGGGAACTGGCGGTTCAGGAAAGCAGCAGGTTACGAACGTAGTACCCGAGATATTGTTTATCCATTTCATCCAGGTCATCAAAGCTGACACCTATCTCGTACAGGTAGTCCTCGCTTCTCTGGTCGACCCACATGACCGTTGCCGTCGCAAGCATGGCAACCCTGTTGCCTTCATCCTCAACTTCAAAACTCAGTTGTAATTTGCTGCCAGCATGCGGTGCTACTGGGGCAAGGACGCTGGCGCCGCTAACGGAAATATTGGTGATCTTCGCGTCTATACCCTGCTCCCCTTCAATTTGAAGTTTTGCCCTGATTTCCACGTCCGTACGTGGATCCCATCGCGTGTCACTTCGATCGACACCGCCGACGTCGAGATCGGGCAGGGTTTTCTGCATTTCCAGTAAAAAATCCCGGCACGAGTAGTAACGATTTTTTGGATCCTTTTCCAAGGCACGCATGATGCAATTTGAAAATTCTTCCGGTATCCCCTCAACCACCTTGCTGGGTCGCACCGGGATAGTCTTTACCTGGTGATTGAGTAACTCTTTCAGGCTCTTCGTGTTTGCAAAGGGGTGAATCCCGGTAACAAGCTTGTAAAGGATCAGGCCAAGGGAGTAAATGTCTGCCCTTGCATCCAGGTAGGCACCATAAAACTGCTCAGGTGGCATATATAACGGTGTTCCATAAATCTTGCCTTCTTCTTTTCTTTCCAGCTCCAGTAGTGCTGCAATACCAAAATCGAGCACGAACACCTCGTTGGAACTTGTAATGAAAATATTTTCAGGCTTTAGATCAGAATGCACTACGCCCTTGCCATGGGCAAAGTCCATCCCGAGGATTACCTGGTGAATAATCTTGAAGGATTCCCGGACCCCTAGTGGAGCCTGGGCTTCACGCATGACCTGGCCAAGATTCATTCCATTAACCAGGCGCATGACGATAAGCGCGGATTGTTCATGGTCAACCACGTCGTAAATGGGCACGATGTTGGAATGTTCAACACGAGCAATAATCTGTGCTTCGCGAACTATTCGATCTACGTGCAGGACGTCACTACTGGACCGCGGGAAAGATATTTTCACCGCCACCGGTCGTAACAGGCGTTCATCAAAGGCCCTGTAAACCTCGCCAACAGCCCCTTTACCGATCAGGTTATCAAAGCGATACCTGCCCAGGGTTTGTCCCGCGAATGTTGCCTTCTTGTTCATTGAAATCCAGTCGCTCCGGCCAGATCCAGCCTGTGATATAAAAAAT
Organism: uncultured Enterobacteriaceae bacterium; assembly: GCA_964639535.1. Classification (GTDB taxonomy): domain Bacteria; phylum Pseudomonadota; class Gammaproteobacteria; order Eutrophobiales; family Eutrophobiaceae; genus WLWS01. Next base: position 1,871 of record CAZXDV010000095.1, read on the forward strand.
TGCGCGGCTACCTTACCAGTGAATGACGCTAAAGGTCTAATATCGAGGAATATTCGCTTCTAACTCTCTATGACGCGAGGTTTGAAAGGGGTCCAGTCATCATTAGCTGCGACATTCGAGCCAGGCTGGCGTTGTTTTTCGTGCTGCTGTCCGAGGGTAGTGTGACTTTCTCTCTGGAAGAGAATAGCGTCGTATGCGAGACGCTTACTGGAATCCATCAATACCTGGTATGCCTCGTTGATAACCGTGGCATTCCATTCTTCTCCACCCAGGTCCGGGTGAGCTTTCAGTTTCTGCATAAGCGTACGATAGCTGGACTGGATGATCTCCCTTGGAGCATCTGGTTGCACGTGCAGGATTCGATAGTAGTTGCGCTTGTTTTCCATGCCGGGTATTCGAAACAGAACTCCACCGATCTATCGGCCTGCATGCGGGCAACTTTAGCAGCGGGTAATAATGAGTACGAAAGCGCCTTACAGGTTTACTGATCGAAGCCGGGCAGGCCCAGCCTGGGTCCCGGCGTCAAGTTGCTGGAACAGGCCAGCTTCATCCAGCAGCACCCTGTCCTGGTAGCCATCAATCCAGATAGCCTCCCTGTTGCGGGCCGCCATGGTAATACTTGAACGCTCGCTGGCATCGGCGATGGCACGGTGCAATTTGAATATTACGATGCCGTCTTCCGCTCCTCGGAAACCAGGCACCTCGCCATCGCTGACCGCAACCACCTCTACCTTTCCACGATAATGGGCCATCACAAGACGCGCATGGGACTCGACACCTGACAATCCCTTCTGGGATTCATTCACAATTTGCCAGGCCTCTTCAATCGGAACGTTAAAGGCCTTGTGCCCAATAATATCCCTGCCACAGAAAAAATAATGGTTTTCAACCCCGTTTCGGCGCAACTCGCGCTGCATGATTCGAAGGGCATTGGCGTCATCATTAATATCGCGAATAATCGGGGCCTGGTTGTCGATGGAGATCCAGCTGCGGCTGCGCAGTGCGTGTACTGCACGGTGTGTATTCTGCAACCAGCGCAGTCCCCCCGCTGGCTCCTTAATGTATGAGCCGTCCTGTTCTTTTTCCAGGAACTCATCGGGATGATTGAAGTGAACCATGAAGCGCAGGCTCACCTTCGGATAGTATTGATGAAATGCATCCAGCATGGACAGGAAGTTCTCATCAAACCGGTCAGGGAAGAAAGCGAGTTCCTTTGTGCCGATGCGAATAGACTCGATACCTGATTCCGCAAGGGCAGATAACCACGCAGCCAGGTTGCGATTGCTGAGTACCATGGGGTCACCCCCGGAGAGCAGCACTTCGCGAAGTAATGGCCGTCCCGTTCCTGGATGAACACCTCCATTTTCATTGACCAGTTCATTATGCTCGGTGATGTATGACACGACGCTGGCGACTTTCGCCAGGCTCTTGGCGGCCATGCTGCCGTCATCTCTCTCAAGCTCTTTACCGGCAATGAGTTCTTCACGGTAACAAAATCGACAATGTGCGGAACAGGTCGATGCAACATAGATGAGGGCCAGCTCGTACTTGTGCAGCAGGCCTTCTACCGGGCTGTAGCTCAGCTGCGCCGCGGGATCGGGCGAACCTGCAAGATCCATCGTCTCACGGGGACTGGCCTTGACCAGCGTGCGCATGGCCGGGCTTCTGCGGGCCTGTTCCATGTAATGCCTGGTGATTTTCACCGGCATCCTGGCCTCGATGTCCCTTTCACCCCCCATGAGAGACTTGAGAGACTGTAATTCAGACTCGCTGTAAAATGACTGCATGTCATCGGGTACCTGCTGCTCGATGAACTTCCTCAGGCCCTTGATGATTTGCCGGTCATACCTGGTATTTTGTACCGTATCCAGGAAGCTTTGCTCCCTGGTGCCAGCCACGTATTTCACGGTATCTAGCATGAATAATTCAAATCCCTGGTTTTTTATTTTTATTTGCCGGCTGAAGCCGACTCTCTATTTTTGCCTGTCGACAAAGTACGCTTCACGAAAGTCGTGATTATACCCAAATTATTGATTTTTATCTAAAAAAACCCGTATTTTCTGAAAACCCACGAAAAATTAATGACTAAGCGCGGCTTGTAGAAGTGGTATTTATGCCACTGCCTTTTACATATTGTCAGTATTCCCGTGTTTGTGTAGCCTCAATTTATGAACCAGGGCAAGCGCATAGCAGTGGTGACGGGGGCTGCCAACGGGATCGGGCGAGATTTTTGTCAAACCCTGGCCCAATCAGGTATTGATGTCGCCGGTATCGATATCGCAGATCAATCTGCAGCCATGGCAAATGCCGAAAAAGAAAACCAGGCCTACCTTCCTCTCAAGGCCGATGTCAGTAACCTGGCCGAAATGCAGCAGTCGATGGAACAGGTTGCTCAGAAACTTGGCAAAATTGACATTGTCGTTGCCAACGCCGGTATTTATCCATCCGGTCCATTTGACGAAGTGACGATGGAAGACTGGCGCCAGGTGATGCGTGTCAATCTCGATGGCGTATTTTGCACCCTGCAGGCGGCACTCCCTTACCTGAAACAAAACGCCTGGGGACGTATCGTGGTGGTATCCTCAGCCGCGATCTGGCACGGCGTGCCGCTGCAAACACCCTACGTTGCGTCAAAGGCGGCACTCATCGGCCTGGTGCGCTCCCTGGCCGGCGAAGTCGCCGAACATGGAATAACCGTGAATGCCATTTCCCCCGGACTGACGGAGACCGATAACCTGATGAACAGCTGGCCCGGCACGCTGTTCGACTGGGTGGTAGAAGCACAATCCATCAAGAGGCGTATGCAGCCACAGGATCTTGCCAGTACCCTTTTGTACCTTATCGATGAGCAGAGTGACTTTGTCACTGGCCAGACTATCAACGTGGATGGTGGCTTCGCCAAGCACTAGCGATAATCCCCTCGTGCTTGAATAAAAACCTGGATTTTTCACCCATCGCTGTCAACCATTTCCATCCCCGGGGTGTATAGAGTGGAAACAGCAGCAGGTTAATTACCTGCTTCCAGGGAAAACTCTCAATCACGGGGAAAAACATGTCCTTATCAATGTCCATAATTTTACTGATGTATGTAGTCGCCGGCATTGTTGTCGCACTGGAGTATTGCAAGTCGTGATTCAATATCCAGCCCGACAGTGTCAACCAGTTTTCGAAAATTTGTGTATACCTTCCAGTAGCAATATTTTTTAGACGCCAGGTAAACGAGGAGCAAAACGATGGAAGAATTATTTATGTTCATTCTATTTTTACTATTTATAGGGGTGCTGATATTTATCATCACTGCCATATACAGGACCTACTACGGAAACCGCGCGTATCGCTTTGGTTATTCGTCACGTGCCGAGTATCTCAGGGCCGTGCCAAAAACAGTGGACGAAAAACGCGATGCCGTGGACCAGGCATGTAAAGGGCTGGTGATTTGCCTGCTGGCGCTGATGTTTCCGCCCCTTTTACTGGTGGGCCTGTTTCCCCTGTTCTTTGGAACGCGTAAGACCATCTCGGTATGCATGGGTCTTGATGATAGTGCAGACACCCAGGAATAATGACTCAAGCCCGGGAGGGTGGGCAGGCTCACGAACCAGGGTCCACTCCTGAAAACGACATAGCTGATCTCCTGGCCGAGGTGAAGGCCGGAAATCAGCACGCCTACGAGGCCATTGTCAGGCGTTACCAGGGACGCGTGTTTGGCCTTGCTTACATGATCGTGCGCGATAGAGAGGGGGCGGAAGACGTAGCCCAGGAAGCATTTTTTCGTGCCTACACCCAGCTGCATCGCTACGACCCGGAAAAAGAGTTTTATCCCTGGCTGGCCACCATAACGGCAAACCTGTCGCGCAATTGGCACAGGGATAAAAAACCGGAACAGTCACTGGACCTGGAGCAATACGAAGCGAGTTCAGCACAGGCGGAACATGTTGATCATGCCGAAACACTGATCGGCGATGAAAAAAATACCAGGCTCTGGCAACAGGTGGCGTCCCTGCCGCAGGGTGAACGGGCTGCAGTCTTACTATTTTACCGGCAGGAACTGAAACTCGAAGAAGTTGCTGCCACGCTGGGTGTCAGTGGTGGTACAATTAAAACCCTGTTATTTCGTGCCAGGAAAAAACTGCGCGGGCTTGTCAGCGCACAGGATTGTCCTGGCAATGTGACAGATGGAGCATGACAGATGAAATGTATAGACATCGAAAACCTGCTTGATTCGCAACCGCTTAAAGAATGGCCAGCGGAACAACTTGTGCTGGCGCATACTCATGCGGAATCCTGCGAGAAGTGCCAGGCCCTGCTTTCTGCAGAGCTTGAATTTGAAGGTACCCTTGCGGGTCTGGAGGAACCTGCAGCTCCCGAAACACTGGCAGCCAGTGTTATGGCGCGTATTGAAGAGGCAGAAAATAATTTTGCCCGGGAGGCTGTCCCCATGCCCTTGAGTGGAACAACTGCATGGGCAATCGTCATGCTTGTCGCTGGCTTCACTATTACCCTTGGGCTGTACAGCTACCAGCTCTTCCAGGGTCAGTCCACCCTGTTTAACATCTTTTCTGCCTGGAACGGGGAATGGTCTCAATGGCTCATGACACCTTTGCAATTTAACCAGGTAGGCCTTGGACTGGCATGTGGATTTATTTGCTACGCGATGGGTTTCCTGCTTATGCTCGAACAAAAAGAGGATAGCTATTAAAAAAGACGATGACCGGTCTTACCGGTCACCGCCTGATTCAAGCAAGGCCCGGTACTAGCGACCCGGTCCACCGCGCTGTCCGCCACGCGGTCTATGACCCTGGCCAGAACCTCGTGCACTGTTACCACCTCCGCGCTGCATTCGGTTTTTTCGTGCCGCGCGAGCCTCATCCTGGCCTATTTCGCCATTTCCATCGCGATCCATACGGGCGAAACGTTCTTCTGAAGCGTCCGCACGGCGCGCCTGGATTTCTTCAAAAGACAAGCCACCACTTCCATCGGTGTCAGTTTCAGAAAAGCGCTGCTGGGCTCTTTCCTGTCGACCCTGCCTGCGTTCCTCACGGGTGACGAGCCCATCGCCATCAGCATCTACCTGGTTGAATCGTTCCAGGTCAGCATCGGGCCGCGCGGCCTGGAGTTCTTCAAAGGACACAGCGCCATCGCCATCAGTATCAATATTTGGCTGTGCCGAAATGACCGGCAGGTAACTCATGGAACCGAGTAAACCAATAATCACTAGCTTGTTTTTCATTTTCTTTCTCCTGTTATTTAAAAGGGAGCAATGCGCTCTCGCTAACAATTAACGAAGTGAAAGAAACTGCGTTTACATTGAAATAAGGAAGAAATGTGCAAGTTGGAGAATTTTGTCCTGCGCGGTCAGAACCTGGAACTGCCCAGCTCCACGTCGGCGTCGCCCCACGCCTGTTTGAATCTCACCATGAGTTCAGAAGCTTGCTCATTCTGTTCCTGGGCGGCGAACGCCTGGGCCAGGCCGAGAAGTGCATAAGCGTTTTCCGGATGTTCACGCAGGTCCTGCCAGTACACAACTTCTGCCTCCCCGGGACGGCCTGCCTCCAGCAGTACGGCCCCAAGGTAGTGCCGCGAAGGAAAATACCACTCCGGCGGTTCTGAATAGGTCAGCGCATCCTGTAGCCTCACGGCCCGCGATAGCTGGGCCACGGCTTCATCGTGATTTCCGCGACGGGAGGCGATGTCTCCTGCCAGTATGGCTGCGGCAATATTCAGCAGGCTACGGGCATCACTGGCAAAGGTGACGTAGGTGTCCATGCCCTCCTCGGCTGCGAGCTTGCGTACAGTGCTAAGCTCCCTGCGAGCCTTACTCCTCTCGCCCCTGTTGATAAATGCCAGCCCTCGAGCGTAGTGCCAGATACCAGTCCAGTACTTCGACGTTGCCGGTGGCTTCGGTTCTTCAAGTACCTTGTCCCACATGCCAAAACGCACCATGGCGACAATCGGCTGGCTTAGAAATTGTTCAAATGAACGCAGTCCGTCACCGGTAATCGCAGCAGGAATTGAGCCATGTACCTTCCTGGCGGCCTGCAGAGCATCCTCACTCCTGCCGAGGTACATCGCTGACCAGACCAGGAAATGCACGTTGTGGGGATAATAACCAAGTGGGTATATGCCCTGTGCGCGGCATTGCGCGATGTAACCTTCATCAGCCAGGGACGCCAGGTCGTTCGCCGTGTACGAATCGGCATAGCGCCCGATGCGCATGTAAATATGCGAAGGCATATGCACCAGGTGGCCGGCACCCGGGGCCAGTAAAGCCAGCTCATCGGCAGCACGTTCCCCAAGGCGTGGTCGTTCCTTTTCAACGATGTGAATGTAATAGTGTCTCGAACCAGTGTGCTCGGGACTGGCGAGCATGGCCGGTTCAAGAACACTCATCACTTTGCGTGTGTTTGCATAGGGCTGACCGTCACCATCCCAGTAGTTCCAGGGACTCAGGTTCATCAGTGCGGAGGCATACAGCGTGGCAACATCCACGTCATCCGGGTAGCGAGCATAAACCCTTGCCATGGCATCGGCATAGGACTGGTCCAGCCCGCTCCTGTCCTCCATGGCTTGTTCCGCATATCGTAATGAAAGTGTTTCAATCAATATTCGTTCTTTCTCAGACACTGCCTGCCTGAGCCTCATTGCAGACTGGATCGCCCGGTAGGCGGACTCAGCCACTTCCGGCTGCATCGGCAGGTTTATATTTGGACCCAGCACCAGCGCCCAGCCCCAGTAGGCCATGGCGTTTTCCGGGTCCAGCCGCACGGCTTCCTTGAAAGCCCGTAAGGCTTCTGAATGATTAAAGCCGTAGGTAAGTCGTAGCCCCTGGTCAAAAAAGTACTGGGAATCTGCGTTGGCAGTGGTCACGGGCATGGAGTATGTCCCGAGGCCTTCCAGTCGCGGAGCAATGGGGCTAGTGGCTGTAAACGGGTCAGCGTTGAGCGCCTTTGGATCATGCATTTGAGACAGGCAAGGGAATGTTGCGAGGCAACACTGGAGAATAACTAGTATGACTACTTTCTTGCTCATGTTAATGACACCCCAGGATGGCTGAGAACCGATCCTAGCATGAGAACGGACTTGAATTGACTGCTGAATGCACCTTATTCTGCATGGCTGGTACAAATGGCGATGGCAGGGACCTATGGAAAAAGGTGTACGTAATTTTCTCTTGATCGGACTGGTTATACTATTTTCGGGGCTCGGTTTTACCTACTGGGGTGTTAGCAATATCCTGGAAACCCTGGAGGCCAGGTCCTGGCCAACGACAACAGGGGTGGTCAAAAAATCAGCCGTAAGAGTTGATAAGCGCAGAGAAAAGGCCGATTCCGATAACAAGAGCGCATCAGGATACCGCACTTATACCTACTATATTCCCGAGGTTGTTTACGAATACACCGTAGACAATAAAAGCTACACCTCCGATCGCATTACAACTGCCAAAATCGAATACAGGAACAAACCGGCTTTGGGTATCAGGATAGGGTCTTCTGCGCGGAAAATTGCCCAATCGATTGTTGATGATTATAAAGCGGGTTCAAGCGTGGACGTGTACTATCAGCCGGGCAATCCCAGGACGGCACTGCTGGATACGTCATTGAGATTTAGCTTGTTCATTCCATTGCTGATTTCAATCCCGTTATTTCTCCTGGCAAGCTGGTTAATCCATGCTGCCCTGGCCGGAAAAATCAAGATTGAGACTGCAAACACACCGGCCAGGAAACCCAGGCTTCCCGGCTAAAACCTGCTTCTTGATGTTAATTTACCCTGCTACCTGGTAAGGCAGGGTTTTCCCGGTTCAGTCATCAAAAGGCGTTGCCTTTACCTTCTTTTCAAAACCAAGACCCATGTGCCCGGAAATGTGCGCATTTGGTTTAAGCTCAAATTGTCGTCGCAATGCCACAGAAAAGGCTTCCTTGAAACCGAGGCGTGGATATAACTCCAGCACCTTCGCCAGGGCATCAGCGGGAATCTCGTCAAACCGAATACCAATAACATCCACTCCCGCACCAAAGTGAACAAGGGCAATTTCAGGATCAAGGGCATGGGCAATACCAACAGCGGAATGCAGCGCAATTGCCTCATGCACAAGGGCAGCACGCTCGGCATCATAGTTTGCATCGAGGCAGAACTCGTGTGCCGCCTTTGCGCCCACATATTCAAAGGAACCGGGCGCTCCCGCGTATTTATCTGTGACGCCCAGGTCATGCATGATACTCGCCAGGTAAAATACTTCCCGGTCAAACTTAAGGCCGTCCTGGTGAGCGAGGATGCAGCCGAATGCATAGGTACGATAACAGTGGTTGAGAAGGTATTCATCGGACAGCTGGCGCACAAGCTCGGTAGCCTCGTTGGCAATCACTGAATCAGGCACACGATAGGCTTCCGGTACAAGCTGTATCAGTTCGCGCATACCCAGTTTCCGCTGCAATTTTAACCTCGCCATTCTCATATCCATGCCGATAAAGCGCGGTAGCATGGTGCAGGCGTGCAGGCGGCCGGGGTCGCTTGATAACTGCCGGCACCCTGCTGTTGTGTTCGTATCGTTCATGTTTGCTCTTCCTCCGGGGCAGCTGTGATGCCCTGTTTCAGGCTGGCGCGATTATTTACTCGCGACATATGGGATTCCGACGTGTTTTTATGTACTATCTCGCATATTATTATTGAATGCAATGATTTTTGTACGAATCGGTAT
>CAZXDV010000096.1:0-10543 GCA_964639535.1 uncultured Enterobacteriaceae bacterium
GTTGCTGTAGACCTGCTTGCCCGGGTCGCCGGCGTCGGCAGTAGCAGCGGGTTCAGCCGCCATTTCCTCTGCGGCAGCCTCTTCCATGGGTTCGTCCATGGCTTCTTCCGCAGCCACCTCGATGGGAGCGTCGCCCTCCATCCTGCTTTCGCCCACGGGAGCGGTGTTTTTCATGGTCATCTGGTCGCGGCGTGCTTCCTGCGCTTCACTTACCGGTGTTACCTGCCTGGCAATAATGCCGCAGAGCAGGAGAAACACTGCAAGAATCCCAATGACGATGGAATAGTTTCTGAAAAATATCTTGTCTTGTTCCTGGCTCATAAATCAGTCCCCGTAGCCGGTGGTGTTATTATTCGTGCCGCAAGTATACCCATTGTCGCCAAAGGTGGAAACTTTGGCTGAATCCGTGGCACGGCCGCCAGGCTCACGCTCATGAACCGGAAAAGCAAGGCGAAACAATGAGGTTTCCCGGTCGAGGACGGCCAATGCGACAGGAATTGTTGATCGAATATAATCGAAGGGCAATCACTTAACCGCCGGGGCATTATCGTGACACGGGACGCAACACTTGAAGATCGCCTGCAGTTTTTAAAACGGGCGGAAAACCTGAAAAACACACTACGCAGTGGCAACACCAGTATTGGACGAAGGGAAAGTACGGCGGAGCACAGCTGGCGCCTTGCACTACTGGCCATGGTTGTTGCCGATCTTGTTCCGGGTATAGACCTGCTGAAACTTCTCAAGCTATGTATTCTGCACGACCTGGGGGAGGCAGTAGACGGAGACATTCCTGCCCCGGAGCAGGTCGGGCTCAGGCAGAAATCAGGCAAGGAGCGTGCGGACTTCGTATCACTAATCGAGGACCTGCCCCCACCTGTAAAGGCCGAATTCCTTGCCCTGTGGGACGAATATGAAAATGCGGCCAGTGAAGAGGCCAGGCTTGCCAAGGCCCTGGATAAGATTGAGACCCTGGTACAGCATAACCAGGGCAGTAACCTGCCCGGATTCGACTACGGCTTCAATCTTGACTATGGTAGAAACTACACCGATGCCAACCGGCTTACCGCTGAGCTACGGGCAATGATCGATATCGAAACAAGGCAGCTGGCGGAGGAAAAATGATGCTGCCCCTTACCAGGAACCAGGAGAGAGTGAATGGCACAGTACGCGATTGTCTACATTGGCGGCGATCAGCCTGCCAGTCCGGAAGAAGGAAAGGCGCATTTTGGAAAATACATGGAGTGGTTGAAATCTCTCGGGGAGGCTGCAGTCAGCCCGGCGAATCCGCTCAAGGACACCAGGACGGTGAGTCCGGATGGAGCAGTTTCCCTGGGGTCGGTAAGCGGGATGTCCGGCTATACCATCGTGGAAGCAGCTTCAATGGACGCCGCCCTCGAGATGGCACAAGGCTGCCCGTTCCTCGATATCAATGGTTCGCTAGAAGTATCTGAACTGGTCAAGATGCCAATGTAATAACGTTTTAAACCACGGGGGGAATAAGCATGTCCAGGCAAAAATTAATCATGGTGATTTGCGGCTTCGCGGTCGCCGCAATAACCTCATTCGGCGTACATGCCGATGCAGATGAGCAGCTCGAAAGGCTGGTAAAGAAAGTCACTCCAAGAGTAGTGGAATGGCGCAGGGATATTCACCAGCACCCCGAGCTGGGCAACCGTGAAACCAGGACCTCGGCCCTTGTTGCTGCGCACCTGGAAAAGCTGGGCATGGAAGTGAAAACAGGTGTCGCCCATACCGGCGTAGTCGGATTGCTAAAAGGCGCAGGGCCAGGCCCGGTTGTCGCGCTCAGGGCAGACATGGATGCACTGCCGGTGACCGAGCAGGTTGACCTGCCCTTCGCTTCAAAGGTGCGCACCATGTATAACGGCCAGGAAGTCGGCGTGATGCATGCATGCGGCCATGATGCCCACACCTCGATATTGATGGGTGTCGCGGAGGTCCTGAGCGGAATGAAAAGTGACCTGCAAGGCAGTGTAAAATTTATTTTTCAACCCGCCGAGGAAGGCGCGCCGGAAGGTGAAGAAGGCGGTGCCGCCATGATGATTGCCGAGGGCGTGCTGGAAAACCCGCGGCCCGAGGCAATTTTTGGACTGCACGTTTTCCCGGCGCCCCCGGGCACCCTCGGTTATCGTTCAGGCGGTATCATGGCCAGCGCGGATGCCTTCAAGATGCGTATCAGCGGCGCACAAACCCACGGGGCCCAGCCCTGGGCAGGTAACGATCCCATCGTCGTCTCGGCACAGATCGTACAGGCCCTGCAGCTTATTCCTGCCCGGCAAACGGATACAACCGTGGCGCCGGTGGTGGTTTCTGTTGGTTCCATCCATGGCGGGCTGCGCTCAAATATCATTCCCGATTACGTGGATCTTGAAGGGACTATTCGCATTCTTGACCCGAGCCTGCGGGACGGTGTGCTAATGCGTATAGAGAGAACCGCGGTGAATATTGCAGAGGCCTCTGGCGCAAAGGCCGAGGTCACGATCCTGCCCTACGCCCCTGTGACCTTTAATGACCCTGCCATGGTCAGGAAAATGTTGCCCACACTTCAGCGTGTTGCCGGCCCAGGGCTGGTGGAGGCCAGGCCTGTTACCCCGGCTGAAGATTTCGCGTTCATGCTGGAAGAGGTGCCTGGAATTTACCTGTTTCTTGGAATTAATGATAAGGGTGTGAGCATGCAGGATGCGGCACCCAATCATTCGCCTTTTTTCCGTATCAATGAAGACGTGCTGCCGCTTGGTGTAAAAACCCTCTCGGCGCTGGTGGTGGATTACATGAAGATGGCGAGGTAGAGAAGTAACTGCCTAGTCCTGGATCATCACGCGGTTACGTCCACCCTGCTTTGCCCGGTACATGGCCTTGTCCGCTCTTTCAAAAACAGCACCCAGGCTTTCGCCTTTCCTGATCTCGGCGATACCGCAGGAAATGGTGATGGGAACCGGTTGCCGGGAGTAATGAAACTTACGTAGCTCTACTTCCCTGCGCAGGTTCTCGGCGGCCACCCGCGCCTGCTCCAGCTGTGTCTCCGGCAGTAGCAGGATAAATTCCTCGCCGCCGTAGCGGGCAAAAAAGTCTGTTTTTCGAATGTTTGATGCGCAGACTTCTGCAATGGTTTTCAGCACCTTGTCGCCAGCCTTGTGCCCCCAGCTGTCGTTCACGCCCTTGAATTTGTCCACGTCGATGACACAGAGACAAAAAGCCTGCCCGTTTCTTTGCCAGCGGGCAAATTCCTGCCTGGCCTTTTCGTTGTAGGCAAGGCGATTTGGCACCGCCGTGAGGGCATCGGTCTTGGCCTTCCTGTACTCCTCGTGGATTCTCCTGCGCAGTTGCTCGGTCTCCCCTTTCATGGCATCGACCTTTTCCATGAGCCGGCTCACCCGCGCCTGCCACTTTTGCTGGCGCTGCTGGCTCGTGTCCTGGAATGCGCTGACCGATTGTTCAATGCAGGTGAGGCGGGTCTCGATGACCCTTTTCATTTCCATGACATCATCGGAATCAAGGATGCCATCCCTTATACAACGAACATTTTCTTCTACCAGTGCATTCAGTGAACTGGCATCCTCGCTGGCGCGTGAACCTTCACCTTCGATTTCCTGGAAACAGTCCTCAACATCTACCAGGCGGGCGGTAACCTTCACCAGGAAATTCTGAATGTCCCCGAGCTCCGCCTGCAGTGCCTCCTGCAGGTCGTTCACAACGATAGCCGTGTCGCGCAGCGCCGCTGAAAGGTCTTCCGCGGACTCGAGCTTGCTGATACGGGTTTTTACATGCTCAACCCGGGTGCTGTATTCCTTCGGAATGGATAACCATTCAAACAACTCCATCAGCCTGGTCCGCATTTCCGCCAGGCCAGTTTCATCGCCTGCGACGGTGCCCTCCCCTGCACTGCTGGTTAGAATCTGCACCAGTTCCTGTATCAGCTGCAGGCGCTCCTGCTCTTCGTTGATTTGTGCGGCACGCTTTCTAAGTGCCAGCACCTCTATTCCAGCTTCGCCGGGCAGGGACACGCTTTCAAGTAAGTGCGCCAGTGGATCGGCCTGCGCGCTATTTTCCCTTGCTTCAGCACGATTGCCTTTTTCACGGGAGAAACTGACGATTTCTTCAATAATCGGGTCAATGATCCTGTTGCGCGCTACCCTGTCTTTTTCTTTTTGAAGCTGTCCGCGCATCGTCGCCAGCCTGTCATCGAGCTTGTCATCGATACCGGTATAGCTGAATAACAGCCGCAGGATGGACTTGTAGAGCCTGTCCTCCGTTTTAGCGAAGTCCTGCTGTTTCTCTTCCAGGTCATTTAGCGACTGGACATAACGCTCTTTCCAGACTGGTTCCTCGTCTAGAATGCTCGCCTGTGATTCCATGGTGTACCCCGTTTACGTAATGCCGGGCCCGGCAACAAGGCATGCACCATGAATTTGCTGACGCGAAGATGCCCGGCGTGAAAAACGCCAGGCACTGATTGATTGGGACCTGGCCCCTGCAAAGGGGCAAGTTCAGGCCGCCTGGCTTATTCTCCTCTCTCCTTATCGACCAGCATGTCCATGGTCTTGAGGAGGTTATCGTAGGAACCGGCCAGGGCGGCACCGGTCATGTACTTACCGTTTACAACAACCGCCGGCACACCGGTGATCTTGTAACGCTGTCCCATGAGGAAAGCCTGCTTGAATTTCACTTCAACTTCGTTGGAGTTATACGCCCGGGTAAATTCGTCGCCGTCAACGCCCTTTGACTCAAAGAAGTCTTTCAGCTCGCTTTCAGAGAAAATCCTCTTGCGATCCTTGTGCAGTGCCTCAAAAAGGGGAGTATGAATCTGCTCAAGCACACCGAGTTTTTCAGCGGCATAGTAGGCCCTGGCATGGGCCACCCAGCTCTTGCTAAAAATCCCGGGCATGCGTCGAAACTCGACGTCTTCTGGTAAATTGGCCACCCAGTTATTTACATGCGGCTCAAAGTCGTAGCAGTGCGGGCAGCCGTACCAGAATATTTCCACAACCTCGATCTTGCCCTCGGGCACCTGCGTGGGTTGGGCTGGAACAATATTCTTGTAGGGCTCCGCTGCAATGACGTAGGTGGACAGCATAAGGGCCAGGACACTGACCAGGATTCGAGCGCTATTCTTCATGTTGTTTTTTCCTGCTTGTTTGTTCTGCTGGCCTGCGTGCAAGGCCTGTCGTATTTTACTGGCTATGCCTGTTTGACTGGCCCGGCGCCACCGAGTTTCACGAGGATTGCCCAGGTCACTGTATTTTCTTGAAATTTAGTTCCAGTGAAAATTGCCGGCTCAGCCACAGTTGCCTGCCTAGTGCAGGCCTTCGATATAGTCTGATACCGCTTCAATTTCCTCGTCGGTCATCTTGGCGGCGATGTTGCGCATTACGCCATTGAGGTCATTTGCCCTTTGCCCGGCCTTGAATGCCTTCAGCGTCGCGGCGCTGTAGGCGGAGTATTGCCCGGTGAGCGATGGGTAATTTGCGGCCGGGTTGCCGCGACCTGAAGGGCCATGGCAGGCCATGCAGGCTGCGAGTCCCTTGCTGGCGTCACCGGCGCGGTAAAGACGCTGGCCCAGGTCCATCTTGTCAGGGTTGCTGTCGCCGGTAGCCCCCTGAAGACTGGCATAGTACGCGGCCAGGTTGTCGATATCCTCGTCGGACAGGGCGGCTACCATGGGAGCCATGATGGCATTCTCGCGGGCACCGGACTTGTAATCGTGGATCTGCTTGGCGAGGTATTTTGCATGCTGACCAGCAAGGCGCGGTTGCAGTGGCAGGGCATCTACGCCGTTACCATCCTGGCCGTGACAGGCGGTACAGGTGGCAGACTTTGCCTTGCCCGCAGCAGCATCAGCGGCAATCGCAGCAGGCTGGACGAGCAGCAGCATGCTGATTAAAAAGCTAACATTTTTCAACATGAACGGGTTTCCTCTAATTCAACTGGTATTTCCCAGGTTGGCGACGGTATAGTGACTGCACTTACCTGTTGCCCAGACCTGCTTTGATTTTTTGCGTATCTTACAGAAAAAATGGCGGCGAGTGGACGAGAATCACTGGAAAATTGGGAATCCTGCGTACTTCACACACGAAAAATGAGTTTAAAAGATTACCATAACGCCAGTTATACAAGGAGCGCACACCATCTGGACCAGTTACTGGAGGATGAAGGCCGCGAAGTGGCTTTCGCCGGCCGCTCCAATGCCGGCAAGTCCAGCATCATCAATGCTCTTACCGGGCAAAACCGCCTGGCAAAGATCAGCAAGACCCCGGGCAGAACCCAGCTAATCAATTTCTTTTCCGTGACGGAGCACTGCCGCCTGGTGGATTTACCCGGTTATGGCTATGCGAAAGTCCCGGAAAAGACCCAGCTTCACTGGGCGGAAAACCTCGGGCGCTACTTTCATGAGAGGGAGTGCCTGGTGGGGGTGGTGATGATCTGCGATATTCGGCGCAAGATTACCGAGCACGATGAGCGCATGATCGAGTGGTGTGAATATGCCGATCTGCCTGTGCACATATTGTTAAACAAGTCAGACAAGCTGGCTTTCGGCGCGCGAAAGAAAACCATGGCCGCGGTGCAAAAGGGTCTGCAGGGCAGGGGGCACAGCGTGCAGCTGTTTTCTGCGCTGAAAAAACAGGGGATTGACGAACTGGTGAACCAGCTGGACACCTGGTTCGGAATATAAAAGAAGGCCCCGGTTATTTTCAAAGGGGGAGGTTACCGGGGCCAAGATTACCCGGCTGGGGAGACCGGGATTCGAACATTAGTGTCAGGGGAGAAAACTGATGTTCTGTTTCTGTTGTTTTCGACCGACAAAAACTGGATCAGTTCAAAAATATTTTCAAAATAGGTATTGACATTCACATTTATGCACAGTGAAAGCCAAATTTGAACCAAACTTAATAATGAATCTTAAGTGACACGCATTTGGCCCTATAAAAATAGTATAAATAACTGATATATATAGACATTTAATAATTGTATAAAAAATGACAAAATTGGGCAGAAGCCAGTAATTTCGCCAACTTAGGGCTGATGTTAGCTATTCATCCACAAAGATATCCACAGAAAATGTGGATAAATATTGATCTTGAGACGGGCCAAAGGTTTAAGAAACGAAGTTAGAAAACACCTCAGGTTTCTGCCTTAAGATCGCTTACCTGGCCGCAGTCCGGGACGGGAATTATTCCCTTGAAAATTTTCAGCAGGGCAAAAAAAAGCGCCGGGTTTCGGCGCTTTTTTCGTGCTTGAATTCGCTTCTTCCGGGTTACATACCGTACTTGCGGCGGAATTTATCGACACGGCCAGCGGTATCCAGCATTTTCTGCTTACCGGTGTAAAAAGGATGGCACTGGGAGCAAACATCGATATGAAGATCGTCGTTGTCCAGCGTTGAACGCGTCTTGAAAACGTTGCCACAGCTGCATGTGACAGAGATTTCTGAATATGTTGGATGAATTTCTGGCTTCATGTTTTGTAACTCTCTGCTTTTGATTCTTGCTCTGCCATCTTGGCAGGGGCGGGGAGTGTAGTGCAAAGCCTGCCCCGGTGCAATCTCAAATTCCCTCAGTGTTGAGGTGATTCCGGCGTGTGAAGGGGCACAACGTTGTCTGAAGGAGTGCCCCTGGTTGCCCATTTTCCCGGGCTTTCCAGTGCATCCAGTAATCCGCGTTCGCCGAGGACAGAGTTCCACATCATTTGTGAGATTTGCACACAGGCCGCCATGGGGCTGTCAGTGCGTTGCCTGAGCTGATCCACCTGCCACTGGATGCCCTGCAATCGCGGCCTGCTGGGCGCAGGGGCCTTATCTATCAGTTGCTGCAGGGCATTCTGACGCATGGCCTCAAAGGTTTCCGGGTCATCTTTTGCCAGGCGCGCCCAGGTATCGAAATCGAACTCGTCGCTCTTGCTCATGTTGCCTATTTTACAGCGAGGGTGTGAGTCGGGGCCAGATTTATCGGCCCGAGCTGTGAATTGAGCCTGCTAAATACGAAAACCGCCGTGACGCTTGCGGTTGACGAGATCAAGGATATACGCCCCGCCAAACAGCCCCAGTACCAGGGTGACCAGCAGGTAAATCATCATGTTTCTTACCCCCGGGTTGAAGCCACCGCCCAGCGAGCCGCGCGATACGCTGGCCGCGCCTTCTGCATCGCCGTACTTTTCAAGGGTCTGGGCCAGCTGTATTTCCAGGGTTTTCTTTTCTTCCTCGAGCGTGCTTATCTGCCGATACAGCGTATCGGAGTCGCTATCCTGTCCGACCCGCTTGCGCAGCTCGGTCAATTCAATCTGTAATTTACCGTTCCTGAGTTTTTCTGCCTTGAAGTCCTGTTGCAGCTTTGCATGATCCTGCTTGAGCTGGTTGAGGTTGCGCACGGTTTTTGGAGGGCGCTTGTTGCCGCTTTTTAACTGTTCCTCCAGCGCAAGCTTTTCCTCGCGCATGTCGTTGAGACGTGCTTCAAGGGTGTCTGCGCGAGCCTGTAGCTCGTCGTTGGAAGCCTGGCCCGGCGGTGTATTCTTGAGGTAGTCATTGCTGATCCAGCCGGATACACCACTTTCGTCGCGCACGAAGCTGAGCTGTTCTTCGCGCTTGACGATTTCCAGCGAGGTGCCTGTCGGGACAACCTCGATGATGGCGCTATCAAGGGACTTGTCCTCGTGCAGGCCAGCCTTTAGCTGGTCAGTAATATAGGCTTCTTCGGCCGAGATTGCTGCAGCAAACACTGCGCAAAGGCAGCCGGCCACCAGGAATTTCATGCGCTTTCCAGTTCTCCTGTGAGTATGCCTGCGTGTCTGAGCAGGGGATCGATGCTGGGCTGGCGCCCCCTGAATTCAATAAACAGGTCCATCGGTTCGCGCGAACCGCCTTGTTCGAGGATAGAGTGCAGAAATTGTTCCCCCGTTTTCCTGTCAAAGATACCGTTTTCTTCGAATTTAGAAAAGGCATCGGCAGATAAAACCTCGGCCCACTTGTAGCTGTAATAGCCTGCTGCGTAGCCGCCGGCGAAAATATGGGAAAAACCGTGCTGAAAGCGATTGTAGGCAGGTGGCGTGACGACAGCCACGCGTTGGCGCACATCGTCCAGCAGGGCTTGAATATCGTCGACGTTTTCACCACGTTTTTCCAGGTGCAGCCTGAAATCGAAAAGCGCAAATTCGATCTGTCGAAGCATCTGCATTCCTGCCTGGAAGGTGCGCGCTTTCAGCATTTTCTGGAAAAGTTCGTCTGGCAGGGTTTCGCCGCCCTGGTAATGCCCGGAAATGTACTCCAGCGCTTCTTCTTCCCAGCACCAGTTTTCCATGAACTGGCTGGGCAATTCCACGGCATCCCAGGCAACACCGTTGATTCCTGACACTTCCGGGTAATCCACCCGGGTCAGCATGTGATGAAGCCCGTGGCCGAACTCGTGAAACAGCGTAATGACTTCATCATGGGTCAGAAGGGATGGGTCTTCGCCGACCGGCGGAGTGAAATTACAGGTGAGGTAGGCCACCGGGTTCTGTACCCCGGCTTCGAGGCGCCGCCTGACTACACATTCATCCATCCATGCGCCGCCCCGTTTTTGCTGGCGGGCGTAGAGATCAAGGTAGAAACTGCCGCGAACATCACCGCTGCTGTCGTGAATCTGGAAGAAGCGCACATCCTCGTGCCAGGCCTGTACCCCTTCTACCTCGCTGATTTCCAGGCCATATAGCCTGTTTACCACGGTAAACATGCCCTTTATCACGCGGTCTGCGGGAAAGTAGGGTCGCAGTTCCTCCTGCGAGAGATCAAACTTGTGCAGGCGCAGCTTTTCCGAGTAATAGGCTAGATCCCAGGCCTGGAGATCTTCAATGCCATAATTTTCGTGCACGAAAGTTTTGAGTTCTTCATAATCTGCCCTGGCGCCGCTCATGGAGCGGTCAGCAAGGTCCTCCAGGAAGGCGATGACCTCCCCGGTGCTACCGGCCATTTTCCGTGCCAGGGAGTACTCGGCGTAATTGTCAAAGCCCAGCAACTCTGCCTGCTGCTGTCTCAGGGCCAGTATTTCCACCATGTTCTGGCCGTTGTCCCACTTTTCGGCATTTTCTGCCTGTTCCGATGCACGAGTGACGTAGGCCCGGTAAAGCTTTTCGCGAAGCGCTCGATCATCGGCATACTGCATAACCGGGATATAGCTGGGAAACTCAAGGTTCAGCAGCCAGCCTTCCTTGCCATCGCGCTTTGCGTTTTGTGCCAGGAGAGCCAGTGCAGAATCCGGCAGGCCTGCCAGGTCTGTCTCGTCGGTCAGCAGCAGGCTCCATGCCTGCGTTGCATCCAGCAGGTTTTCTTCAAAGCGGGTTTGTAGCTGGGACAGCTTCTTTTTCAATTCCCTGTAACGCTCTTTTTCCTCTCCTTCAAGGGCGACACCGGATAACCTGAAATCCCGCAGGCTGTTATCGATACTTTTTTGCTGGGCGATGTCCAGGCGGGAGAAGGACTCGTCTTCCCTGATTTGCCGGTAGGCCTCGAAAAGTCCGCGATGCTGGCCAAGCTCGCTACCGTACTCGGTCAGCCTCG
>CAZXDV010000097.1:0-4106 GCA_964639535.1 uncultured Enterobacteriaceae bacterium
GCGAGTGCCAGTGACAAAAGGTGCGTCCCATTCATCAACATCAGAAGTTAAAAGAGCAGCAGCGTTGGCATCTGTCCTGGCCAGGACAACCGTGGGTACACCCATGGTGTCTGCTGCAAGACGGGCAGCGGTGAGTTTCTGTACCGCCTCCTGGGTGGGTACCAGCACCTTACCTCCCATGTGACCACACTTCTTCACGGAAGCAAGCTGGTCTTCAAAGTGAACACCGGAAGCACCGGCTTCAATCATGCCCTTCATCAGTTCAAAGGCGTTTAGCACACCACCGAAACCTGCCTCGGCATCAGCAACGATAGGAGCAAAGAAATCAATATCGCCACCGCCTTTTGAGCACTGAATTTCGTCGGCGCGCTTGAATGCATTGTTGATTCTCTTGACCATGGTAGGCACTGAATCAACTGCATAGAGGGACTGGTCAGGGTACATGGTTTCGCTTGTGTTGCCGTCAGCGGCTACCTGCCAACCGGAGAGATAAATGGCCTGCACGCCTGCCTTGACCTGCTGCACCGCCTGGCCACCGGTCAGTGCACCGAGACAGTTGATGTAGTCTTCCTCGTTTACAAGTTTCCAGAGTTTCTCTGCACCACGTCGAGCCAGAGTGTGTTCGATTTGCACACTGCCACGCAGGCGCACCACATCTTCTGCAGAATAATCTCGTTTAACGTTTTTCCATCGTGGGTTTTCCGCCCACTCTTTTTCGAGTTGTTTTACTTCAAGGTCGTTAGCCATAAGTTAAGTCTCCAATACAAAAAGCAAACCCGCATGTTGATGTTGATTATTAAAACTCGCCTACATGCGGCCCCAATAAACCCTGCTGTACTCTTCGGCCTTTAGCTGGATTCAATACAACGGTGTGTCGTTGAACAGCCCGTCACCTTGCCTTCAGAAAAGGCCCCCTCAGCGGGCTGTTGCGCAATCTATCGCTGCAACGCAGCATTTGACAAGTTAATTATGTCAATATTAAATATTAGCTTTATTAATAATTAATATTGGCACGCAGGAAGAAATTTGTCCCGTTTTTACTATAAACAGAATCGACTCAAGCAGTTACGAGCCTTTTGCAGCACCGCCCGCTGGAAAAGTATGTCCCGCGCTGCCCAGCACATGTACCTGAGCCAGCCCTCTATTTCCCTTTTAATTCAAGCGCTTGAGAAAGACCTCTCAAGCCGGCTTTTTGACCGGCAGGGCCCGAGACTGCAGCTCACCAAGGAAGGCAAGATCCTGCTGGAGCTGGCCCTGCCCCTGGTCGAGGGCCTGGAAAACCTGCCGGAGACCTTCAATGACCGCTGCAATCACACCGTGGCGGGTACCCTGCATATTGCCGCCGGCGAATCCACAACACTCTACCTGCTGCCGGCCATCGTCGACCGCTTTACGCAACGCTATCCGCAAATACAGGTGAAACTGCACAATGTGCCGGGCAAGGAGGGACTTTCCATGGTGCGCTCAGGTGACGTGGATATGGCGGTAGGCCCAATGACCGAGATCCCGGACGAGGTGTGGTACAGCCCACTCGTTTCCTACTCCCCGGTGCTTATCACGCCTCCTGAACATCCCCTGGCAAAAAGGCGCAAGGTGTCATTACAGGATATTGCGGAGTACGCCTTGATTCTTCCACCCCACAGCATGTCAACGCGAAACTATATTGACGTGGTGTTTCAACAGCACAATTTTGACTACCGGGTAAGCATGGAAGCAGGAGGCTGGGAAGTGATCAAGAAATACGTCGAGCTCGGGCTGGGAATATCAATTGTGACCAGTATCTGCCTGACTGGTAAAGAAAAACTGGCAAGAATACCACTCACTGAATACTTCCCGGAGCGCAGTTACGGGGTGGTATTAAGGCGAGGAAAGTTTTTATCGCCTGCCGCCAGGCGCTTTATCGACCTGCTCGACCCCGGTGCACTTGAAGGTTTTCAGCAGGGCACTTTCAGCCCCGTGACGGTGTCAAATAATGAAACCATGGGCACATGAGTCACTTGTGTGCCACAGTTGGCAAAGCGTAAACCGCATTGCGTCCTTTGCACACAAAGTTGCCGGATTTGGTTATACTAAATCCGAGATTGATGTTTTAGATTTGGAGAAGTAAACCATGTCAGACAACACTGACAATCAGCATGACGATAGCCTTGCTTTACAGGAAGCAAAGCCGAAGTTAAAACGCCCCCCCATGTACAAGGTCATCCTTATAAACGATGACTACACGCCCATGGAATTTGTCGTGCACATACTTGAAGTATTTTTCGGGCAGGACAGGGAAAATGCGACAAGGATAATGTTGGAAGTTCACACCAGTGGTAAAGGTGTATGTGGAATCTATACTCACGAAATTGCAGAAACGAAAGTGTCACAGGTCAACTTGTACTCAAAAGAAAATCAGCATCCTCTGCTTTGTACCCTGGAAAAGGCTTACTAATTCCTGGAGATTGAATCATGCTAGATAAAGAACTTGAACAGACGCTAAATGAATCATTTAGAAAGACACGGGAGCAACGTCATGAGTTCATGACAGTTGAGCACCTGTTACTTGCATTACTCGATAATCGCTCAGCGGTTCGGGTACTACGCGCCTGCGGAGCGAATCTCAATGCGCTTCACAACGACCTTGTGAAATTTATCGAGGAAAACTCGCCCCTCCTGCCTGATGATGACGAAAGAGAAACACAACCCACCCTCGGCTTTCAACGGGTACTGCAACGTGCCGTGTTCCATGTACAGTCTTCCGGGAAAAAAGAAGTCAGTGGTGCGAATGTTATCGTTGCTATTTTTGGAGAAAGGGAATCAAACGCAGCGTACTTCCTGAGCCAGCAGAATATCGCCAGGCTCGATGTTGTTAACTACATCTCCCATGGCATTACCAAGGTTCCTGAAGATGAACAGGAAGAGAATGAAGAATCATTCTCAGATGAGGACGGTCGCCCGGACGAGGCTGGCTCAAACCCCCTTGAGACCTATGCGGTAAATTTAAACGAACAGGCCGAACTCGGGAAAATTGATCCACTTATCGGCCGGGAACACGAGGTGCAACGTACCATCCAGATCCTCTGTCGTCGCCGCAAGAACAATCCTCTTTATGTAGGCGAAGCGGGTGTCGGTAAAACCGCTATCGCAGAAGGGCTTGCCAAGAAAATAGTTGATGGGGAAGTACCGGAAGTGCTTGCTGATTCGACCATTTACGCGCTTGACCTTGGTGGCCTGCTGGCGGGCACAAAGTATCGTGGAGATTTCGAGAAGCGCCTGAAAGGTGTCATCAACCAGCTCAAGAAAACTGAAGGCTCAGTTCTCTTTATTGACGAGATTCATACCATCATTGGCGCAGGTGCCGCATCCGGTGGCGTCATGGATGCTTCAAACATAATCAAGCCCGTGTTGTCTTCAGGTGATATGAAATGCATCGGCTCAACTACCTACCAGGAATACCGCGGAATTTTTGAAAAAGACCGGGCGTTGTCCAGGCGTTTTCAAAAGATTGACGTGGAAGAGCCTTCCATCGAGGAGACAATAAAGATATTGCAGGGACTCAAATCCCGGTTTGAAGAGCACCACGAGGTGAAGTTCACACAGCAGGCACTGCGCACAGCGACCGAGCTCACCGACCGCTACATGACCGATCGTCACCTGCCCGACAAGGCCATCGATATCATCGACGAGGCAGGAGCAGCCCAGCGCTTGCTGTCACCTTCAAAGCGCAAGAAAACCATCGGCACCCAGGACATAGAAAACATTGTTGCCAAGGTAGCGCGGATTCCAGCGAAAACGGTCAACACCAATGACCGTAACACCATGCAAAATCTCGAGCGCAACCTGAAGATGGTTGTTTTCGGGCAGGACAAGGCTATCGAAACACTGGCCACGGCTATCAAGACATCACGTTCCGGTCTTGGTAATCCGCAAACACCCATTGGCGCCTTCCTGTTTGCCGGCCCCACCGGTGTTGGTAAGACGGAAGTCACACGTCAACTTGCATTAACCATGGGCATAGAGCTTGTCCGCTTTGACATGTCTGAGTACATGGAACGTCATACCGTGTCGCGCCTGATCGGTGCACCACCGGGATATGTCGGTTTCGACCAGGGCGGGCTTCTCAC
>CAZXDV010000097.1:4206-10442 GCA_964639535.1 uncultured Enterobacteriaceae bacterium
ATGTCGCGCCTGATCCAGGACAGGATAAAGAAGTCCCTTGCCGAGGAGTTGTTATTTGGCAAACTGGAACACGGCGGACACATCCTTGTCACGACCGAAGATGATGAACTGACGATCGTCGTCGAGGAAAAAGAAAAGGAAAAAGCCCTGCACTAGGAGCCGATGGAACGGGTAAGAACCCTGGATTTCCTCTGGTAGTTATAAAGCTGCTTTTTTTCCACCGGCAGATCTTCCAGTTCGCATTCTGCAAAGCCGTTTTCAAGAAACCAGTGCTCAGCCTGTGTTGTCAGCACAAACAGGCTTTGCATTCCTGCATCCGCAGCAGTTTTTTCCATCAGCTCCAGCAGCTGTACGCCCATTCCAAGACCGTGGTATTCCGGGTGTATTGCGAAACACGCCAGCTCCACTGACTTTTCATTGGGGAATGGATAAAGCGCGGCACACCCTATAATTACATTGTCCCGCAGCAGCAATGTGAAGTGATCAATTTCAAGTTCCAGTTTCTCCCGTGAGCGCTCAACCAGCACTCCCTGTTTTTCCAGTGGTTCGATGAGATCAAGTATCGCTGCAATATCATCCACGCTTGCACCCCTTATCTCATCATAGGATGTCGCGCTGATCATCGTGCCAACGCCGTCCCGTGTAAAAAGCTCCTGTAATAGCGAACCACTTGCATCGGCATCAATGAACTGGACCCTGGGCACGCCTTTACCACAGGCCGCGAGGCCCGCCCTGGCATGCAGGTTATTTTCAAGCTTGCCCTCGGCAAGCATTGTTTCAGCTTCCGCCTGTACAAGTTGCCTGATTACAGCGTCGTCCTGATCCAGCAAGCCGTCACCATGGACCAGGTAGATGAGCTTATCCGCCTGCAGCTCTGCTGCCACGTCGGACGCAAGGTTTATGGCATTCATGTTGTAGGTTTCACCGGTCACGGAAAACCCTAGCGGAGGAAGAAGAATAATTTCCTCTCGAGCCAGCTTGGCCTGGATTGCGTCACCATCGATGCTGCGAACCTTACCGGTGAACTGGTAGTCAATTCCATTAACGATTCCTGCCGGTCGCGCACGAACAAAATTGCCCGAGCTAACTATCAGTTCTGCATTCGACATGGGCGTGTTACCCAGCCCCATCGACAGCCGGGACTCTATTTCAAAACGTAACTTACCTGCCGCACTCTTGACCAGGTCCATCGTTTCCGCATTCGTAATGCGCAGGTCATCGTGAAAGTTGGAAGGCTCATTATTTTCCCTCAGCCAGCTCTCTATTGACTCACGTGCGCCGAACACGAGAACCAGGTTAATACCCAGGCCATTGAGTAATGCGAGATCGTGAACAAAGTCAGTGAAGTAATCGCCATAGACAAGCTTGTCATCGAACTGGATAACAAAAGTTTTACCCCGGTGCACCCTGATATAGGGGGCAGTCGAGCGAAACCAGTCTACAAAGTTTGAATCAACTTCAGTCATTTTCCTCGTTCACAATGCAAAAATTTTCAATCACCTGCCTGAGAATATCGACCATCGGCTCAATCCTTTTTGTCTCCAGGTATTCATTGGCCTGGTGTGCCTGGTCGATGTCACCCGGACCCAGGATAAGCGTCTCCATGCCCATGGAATTAAAATAAGGAGCTTCGGTGCCAAATGCAACCGAGGTACTTTCATTTCCCGTCAATTTCTCTGCCAATCGGACAATCTCTGCGTCACGGTCAGTTTGCATGGCAGGCATTCCAGTGAATACCGGGTCAAATTCCACGGTGAGGCCACGTCCATCAACGGACTGCATGACGCTACGCCTGATAGACGCCCTGCTCTGGTCGATGTCCATGCCCGGCATGAGCCGTAAGTCGATGGTTAATTCACAGTCTCCACAAATCCGGTTTGCGTTATCACCTCCATGAATGCTGGCAAAGTTCATGGTGGGATAAGGTATTTCAAAGTCAGGATTATGATTCCCATCCTGGAATTCCCTGCGCAATTTCATCAATCCGGCAATGACGTCGTGCATTCCCTCAAGTGCATTATTGCCCAGCAAGGGGTTACTCGAATGTCCCGACTGGCCAAGCAGCCTGATTGATTCAACCAACATTCCCTTGTGCATGCGAATGGGTTGCAGACCAGTTGGCTCGCCAATCAGGGCATGGCGACCAAACTTCCTGCCGCATGCCTGCAGCGCTTTCGCGCCAGCCATGGTACTTTCTTCATCGCTGGTAGCGAGAACAATCAGGGGACGATTGAGCTTTGCCAGTTCGATTTTTTCCAGCGTAGCCAGTATCACGGGAAAAAAGCTTTTCATATCGGTACTGCCGAGGCCATACAGGCGGTTGTCCACCTCTTTCAGGGAGAAGGGATCCTGCTGCCAGAGCCCCTCGTCAAAAGGTACGGTGTCCGTGTGGCCGGACAGGACGAGTCCACCATCGCCTTCCCCATGGCATGCCACCAGGTTGAGCTTGTCAGGATTCGAGGAGACGAGCTGCAGCTCGCAACTGAAGCCCAGGTCTTCAAACCAGTTGGCGAGAAGTTCTATCACTCCGCGGTTACTCTGGTCGAAATCCGGATCAACGCTGCTTACAGATGGTAATGCCACCAACTGTGCAAATGCTTCCATGAATTGTGGGCTGTTTCTGCTCATCGTTAAAACAATTTTTTGCCTGAAAAATTGGCTTCGCTCATGTATTCTACCTCACCCGGTTAATGCCGTGATAATCAATATTTTGTGGAAGACAGATGACAGAAAAACTCAACCGCTACAGCTCCGAAATAACGCAACTCAAGTCCAGGGGTGGCTCCCAGGCGATGTTGTACGGCACCGGACTCACCGAGGCGGACATGGACAAGGCCCAGGTAGGAATTTCCAGTGTTTGGTACGAGGGCAACACCTGCAATATGCACCTGAACGATCTTGCGGCAAAAACCCGCGAGGGCGTGGTTGAAGCCGGCCTGGTGGCCATGCGCTTTAACACCATCGGCGTCAGTGACGGAATATCAAACGGCACCGACGGTATGAGCTACTCCCTGCAGTCACGGGACCTGATTGCTGACTCAATTGAAACTGTCATGGCTGCGCAGTGGTATGACGCCAATATCTCGATTCCCGGTTGCGACAAGAATATGCCGGGTTGCGTTATGGCCATGGCGCGTCTTAACCGTCCTTCGCTGATGATCTACGGAGGAACAATCAAGCCCGGATACCAGGGCGAGAAGAAGCTGGATATTATTTCCGCGTTCCAGGCCTACGGTGAATTTATCAGTGGTAGTATCACCGAGGAACAAAGAAGCTACGTGATTAAGAATGCCTGTCCCGGGGCAGGAGCATGTGGTGGCATGTATACGGCCAACACGATGGCTTCCGCCATTGAAGCCATGGGAATGTCGCTGCCCTACTCTTCATCAACACCGGCAACCGACCCGGGCAAGCTTGAGGAATGCGTCCGCGCCGGTGCAGCCATACGCACACTCCTTGAAAAGGACCTGAAACCACGGGACATCATGACCCGCCAGGCTTTTGAAAACGCCATGGTCCTGATAACCGCACTTGGTGGTTCAACCAATGCGGTATTGCACCTGATTGCCATGGCCCGTGCTGTCGACGTGGAGTTAACGCTTGATGACTTCCAGGCGGTGAGTGACCGTATTCCTTTTATCGCCGACCTCAAGCCCAGCGGCCAGTACGTGATGGAAGACGTGCATAATATTGGCGGCATACCTGCGGTGATGAAATATCTTCTTGAAGAAGGGCTGATAGACGGCGACTGCATGAGCGTCACCGGTAAAACCATTGCGGAAAACCTGGCCGAGCTACCGGGGCTGGCCGAGGGACAGGAAATTATCAGGCCCCTGGATAAGCCGATCAAAGACAGTGGACATATCAGGATTCTGAAGGGAAATCTTGCGCCGGCCGGTGCTGTTGCAAAAATTACCGGCAAGGAAGGCGAGCATTTTACCGGCCCCGCCCGGGTATTTGATTCGGAAGAAGACATGCTGGCGGGCCTGGAACAGGAGCAGATCAAGAAAGGCGACGCCGTTGTCATTCGCTATGAAGGTCCAAAGGGCGGACCCGGCATGCCGGAAATGCTGACGCCGACCTCTGCGATCATGGGTGCAGGCCTTGGCGGTGACGTTGCCATGATCACCGACGGTCGTTTTTCAGGAGGCTCCCATGGTTTTATTATTGGTCACGTCACACCGGAAGCACAGGAAGGTGGGCCAATCGGGCTCATAAAAGACGGTGACCAGATCACCATTAACGCGGTCAATAACGTCATTACCGTGGATCTCACTGACGAGGAAATGCAGCAGAGGCAGGATGAGTGGCGAATGCCGGCCTACAAGGCTTCGCGCGGGACGCTTTACAAGTACATCAAGAATGTAAAACCTGCCTCAGAAGGCTGTGTCACCGATGAATAATTGAGCCGTAATTTACCGCCCCGGGCTTACACCAGCTGGCCGGGGCGATGGCTCCACCACGGTGCTCTTATTGCCGGCTTATCTACCTTTCCCATGCTGTTGCGTGGCAGCGCATCTACAAACAATACTTTTCGTGGTTTTTTATAACTGGCGATATGCGCCTGGCAATGGGCAATCAGCTCGCTTTCACCCACCTTTGCCTCTTCCCTGCAAACAACCACTGCCAGCACGCTTTCACCCCATCGTTCGTCGGGTATACCAATAACCGCGACCTCGGAAACAGCTTGATGTTTTTCAAGGGCCAATTCCACTTCCCTGGGATATATGTTTTCCCCTCCGGAAATAATCATGTCCTTTTTCCTGTCGACAATATAAAGGAAGCCCCTTTCATCCAGGTACCCCATGTCACCCATGCGAAGATAGCCATTCAGCATGGCGGCCCGGGTTGAATTTTTATCATTCCAGTATCCAAGAAATAACCAGGGGTTTTTTACACAGATCTCTCCGACTTCCCCCGCCGAAACCGGCCTGTTATCGCCGTCGATAATCTGCATCTCCACTCCCTTGTTTACCTGCCCTGCTGATTGTAACCAGGCCTGTTCCTGGTCATTTCCCTCGGTCATGTGCAGTGATTTTGCCAGCGAGGTAACCTGTCCTGCCTCTGTCGAACCGTATTGTTGCAGGAAGACCTGTCCGAACACCGACAGGCCTTTTCGCAGTAAATTGTTGGCAATGGGCGCCGTGGAATAAAAAATGGTATTCAGCGAAGTCGACGGATAGTCGCCCTGGTATTGCTCCAGTAACACGGCCAGCATAGTGGGCACCACCTGGATAGTGGTAACCTGCTTCTTCGCAAGGATTTTCCAAACCCTGGTCGGCTCAAACTCTCTCTCAAGGCGGATGGCGGCTCCCCTGGCATGATGAGCGAGCTGCAAAAATCTCGCTCCCACGTGAAACAATGGCTGCATCACCAGGCCGACATCAGTCTCTTCGATTGCAGCATCCGTGGCAATGGCGTTTGCCACGGCGTACAGGCCACCCTGTCCCAGCACGGCCCCCTTGGCTTTTCCCGTGGTACCGCTGGTATGAACGATGCAGGCCGCATCCTGTTCATTCGCTCGATAATCCAGTTGGCAATTGGACACTGAATTCCTGAGCTCGGCAAAACGGGTATCCCTGCCCGGTGCTTCATCAATACAGATAAAATTCTGAATGCACGGGAATCCGTCTGAGAGAAAATTCCGCGCTTCCTCATATTCTGGTGTGTAGAAAAAGACCCGCGGCTGCGTGTTTTCACAAACCCAGCCCACCTCCCGGTCAGACAGTCTAAAATTTACCGGCACCAGGATGATGCCCGCCAGTGCACAGGCGGCATACAGTTCCAGGTACTCGACGCTGTTCCTGGATATGATCGCCACGCGCTCACCCTCCTGGCAGCCAAGTTCCAGCAGGGCCGCGGCGAGACGTTGAGCATTCTCATGGTGTTCTTTAAAAGTGTGCTGTCGACCGTCGCAGTATATGGCGATGCTATCGGGTCGCTTTTGCGCATTGTGGTCCAGCATACCGGCCAGCGTTTTTGAGTATGACAAGTTAGAAGATCCCGATCGTTACAGGCTTGAAAACGCAATACGCTAGCGCAGCTGGGGTACCAAATCAAAATTACCCCAGCTGTGCCTGCTGCCCACTGGCAGGAAGCACAGCAAGCCCGGTGTGCCGATTCCTGTTTCAATGAAATTAGTTAACACTTACTTTCTTTTAGACCAATATTTATTAAAGGATAGGCCAGGTGACCTAGCTGGATTATTGTCCTGGGCCAAACTGCCGTTTACCAGC
>CAZXDV010000098.1:0-10413 GCA_964639535.1 uncultured Enterobacteriaceae bacterium
GATTGCCAATGGCTACCCGGACAGGCTCATCGTTGGTGCCGACCCGGACGCTGAACAACGCCGGCTGACGGGCAGGCATTTTAATATCGAATTGACCGACAGCAACGAGCAGGCCGTGGCAAATGCTGAAGTTATCGTTCTCGCGGTAAAGCCCCAGGCGATCCAGCAAACTATTGCTGAAATAAGCGCTGTATTTGAGGCGGGCTCCACGCTGGTCCTTTCTATTGCCGCCGGCGTGAGGCTTGCCGCCATCAATAGCGGGCTGGGCGGCAGTGCAGCCGTTGTGCGGGTGATGCCAAACACGCCGGCACTGATACAGGCAGGCGCCGCCGGGCTGTACGCCAATGAGCATGTCAGTGAAGAGCAGAAGCAGCTGGCAGAGGGAATTATGCGCTCGGTCGGTGTCACGGTCTGGCTAAAGGATGAAGAGGAAATCGACGCGGTCACGGCCCTGTCCGGCAGCGGGCCGGCCTACTTTTTCCTGCAAATGGAGGCAATGGAAAAAGCAGCGGTCACGCTCGGTCTCGAACCCGACCAGGCCCGCCTGCTGACCCTTGAAACCGCCCTTGGTGCCGCAAAAATGGCCCTGGAAAGCAAGCTTGATGTAGCGGAACTACGCCGGCAGGTCACCTCCCCGGGAGGCACAACTGAAAGAGCGCTGCAGGTGCTCATGGATGGCAACTTTATTGAGCTGTTTGAGGCGGCATTAAGTGGTGCGAGGGATCGATCCCGGGAACTCGCCGAATCCTTTTCCCGGGAAGAAGATTCGTGAGCTACCTGCTACAGGCAGGCGTCACCCTTGTCGAGTTCGTAGTAGGTGTTTACCTGCTGCTGGTGCTGCTACGCTTTATTTTTCAACTGGCCCGCGCGGATTTTTATAATCCAATCTCGCAGGCTATCGTCAAGCTTACAACGCCACCACTGCGTTTCCTTAGAAAATTTATTCCGGGTTTTGCCGGCATCGACTGGCCCTCGATTGTCCTGCTGTTCAGCATACAGTCACTGAAGCTTATTTTTCTTTCCGTGCTTCTTGCCGGCCGCGTGCCTGCTGTTCCGGGCCTGCTGGTGCTTTGCCTGGCAGAATTACTCCAGCTCACCGCCTACGTTTACATGTTCTTTATTTTTATCATGGTGGTGATCAGCTGGATAAACCCCGGTGCCTACAACCCACTGACCGTGGTGATGTACCAGGTGACCGAGCCGCTTATGCGTCGAGTACGGGAAAAAATACCACCAACCGCCGGGCTGGATTTCTCACCCATGATTGTCCTGCTGGGTATCTACCTTTTCCTGTCGCTGGTCGTCGCACCCCTGCGCGATCTTGGATACGCGCTGTCCTGAGTGCCGGTGACCGGGATAAACCCGGTAAATGCAGGAATCTTCTATATGCGGGGATGTCTGTTATAGTAAGAACCGGTCCAGGTACAGCACCAGTAAGGAGCACTCAAATGAAAAGAGCCCTGATTATCTGTTTTGCCCTGTTTTTTGGCACTGCAACAAATGCTGTAAATGCGGAACAATCGAAGAGTTTTGGCGACTACACGGTCCACTATAGCGCCTTTACCACGGATATATTGACCCCGGAAGTTGCCAAATCATATCGCATACAGCGCAGCAAGAACCGCGCACTCCTGAACATTTCTGTTCTGAAAAAAGTGATGAATACCGCCGGCAGCCCGGTAAAGGCCAGGGTAGAAGCAACCGCGACCAACCTGAGTGCGCAACTGCGCGAACTGGAGGTCAGGGAACTCAGCGAACACGGCGCGATTTACTACATCGCTGAAACTGCCGTGAATAACAAGGAGACCCTGAAGTATTCAATAAGAATAGTACCGGAAGGAGAAAGCCAGGCGTTTGAACTGTCTTTCTCAGAACAGTTTTATACAAGGTAGCCAATTGATAAAGGGTTTGTTTAACAGGCCAGGCCAGTAACCCGCGCCTGGCATTCCAGGCTTTCAAAACCAGTGATGTACTGCTTCCAGGGCAGCTATAGCAGATGCTGGATTTTTTAACTCGACACAAAAAGTAAAAATGCAGGATTTTCAAAAGCAGTTTATTGAATTTGCCATCGACAGGGGCGTGCTGTGCTTTGGAGAATTTACTCTCAAGTCAGGCCGCGTAAGCCCCTATTTTTTTAACAGCGGACTGTTTAATGATGGCGAAAGTCTCAAGCGTCTTGGAAACTATTACAGGCAGGCGATAGAAAACTCGGGTCTTGAGTTTGATATGCTGTTCGGGCCTGCCTACAAGGGCATCCCGCTAGCCAGTGCGGTTGCTATTTCCTTTGCCGAGAACGGTAGTAATGTTCCCTATTGTTTTGATCGCAAGGAAGCAAAGGATCATGGCGAAGGTGGCAATACGCTCGGGGCGCCACTGGCCGGCCGTGTACTGCTGATCGATGATGTCATCACCGCAGGCACCTCGGTGAGACTGTCGAGGGACATAATTCATGCAGCCGGTGCCGAGGCCGTGGCCATTGCCATCGGGCTGGATCGCCAGGAAAAAGGCCAGGGAGAGCGTTCCGCGATACAGGAAATTGAACAAGAACACGCTATGCGTGTCATAAGTATTATTAGCCTGGAAAATCTCGTGGAGCATCTCGAGAGTGAGCCGGGCATGGCTAAACACCTGGATAATATAGAAAAATACCGGGAAAATTACGGCGTCAGCGCGGCCTGAACTGCGCCGGGAGACGCTGTCGGTTTATTTTTCCTGAGAGTTGTTTAGGATACAATTTTCCTCAATCACTATTACATTTCCAAGCAGCACAGGTACCAGAAGATGAACAGCAAAAAACAAGCAATCATTACTCTTGGCAGCATTGTCCTGTTAACCACCATCAGCGGCCCGGCTTCAGCACGTTTCAAATGCTGGACAAACCATGAAGGTGTCAGGGAGTGCGGAGAAAAAGTACCGCCCGAGTTTGCCCAGCAGGGACACCAGGAAATGAGCAAGCAGGGTGTCGT
Organism: uncultured Enterobacteriaceae bacterium; assembly: GCA_964639535.1. Classification (GTDB taxonomy): domain Bacteria; phylum Pseudomonadota; class Gammaproteobacteria; order Eutrophobiales; family Eutrophobiaceae; genus WLWS01. The sequence continues at coordinate 2,967 of CAZXDV010000098.1, forward strand.
TGTGGGAAAGAAAGAACGCGCCAAGACAAAGGAAGAGCTTGCCGAGGAAGCACGTTTAGCGAAGATTGCTGAGCAGGAACAGAAAGCGGCCGATGAGAAGGCCAAGCAGGACAAGATACTGCTGGATACTTTCACCTCTGTATCTGACATCGAAACAATACGTGATGACAAGCTGGCGGTAATAGAGTCCTCGATCACGCTAACAAAAAAACGTAGCGAGAAAACCCAGGAAGACCTGGACGAGCGCATCCAGGCTGCCGCCGCCGCCGAACGTGCAGGAAATGCACCGGACGAAGCACTGCTTAAGGACATTGAAGACCTGCGTTCACGTATAAAAAATAACGACGTGTTTATCGCCGGCAAGCGCAAGGAGCAGGAAGAAGTGAAAGCTGCTGCTGATGCAGATATCGAGCGATTCAAAAGACTGAAAGGCCTGTAACCCCGGCCCTGTAAAATTAAGGCAGGGTCACTACTGCAGGGTCTTGAACAACCCTGCCTTTAGAACATTCCATTGTTCCACGCCGTACTCGGTCGGCTTCTTTTCAAAGTTAGTTCTAACGTACTGGCTCATGCGCCCCTCGATAAGCGCAAGTATCTCGTTTGCTGCAGCATCGATCGGCGTCATGGGCCTTGGCCCGTCAGACAGGTTTGCTTCGCGCAGTATTTGCTTTACCTGTGTCTCCAGCCTGTCGAAAAACTTTCCCACCCTGACGCGCAGGCGTTCATTTTCTCCCACCAGGGCATCGCCAAGAAGCACCCGCGTGATGCCGGGGTTGCGTTCAGAAAAACCCAGTACCAGCTGCAATAGTTTTTCGCAGCGCTGGGTAACATCGCTCTCCTGTTCCATGATGCGATTTGCCAGGGTAAATACTGAATCCTCCGCGAAATCGATGAGCGCCTCAAACATCTTTGCCTTGCTGGCAAAATGTCGATAAAGAGCGGCCTCTGAGACACCGACGGCCTCGGCCAGTGCCGCCGTGGTAATTCGCGAGCCCGGGTGGGTTTCAAGTTCCCGGGCGAGGATTTCCAGGATCTGCTGTTTCCTGTTGGGCCGGCTGTTCACTGCCTAGTCCGAGCCCTTGCCTTCGATCAGGGTACCAATGCCCCGATCAGTAAAGACTTCCAGCAGCACGGCGTGCTCGACCCTGCCGTCAATGATCTGCACCGAGCCCACCCCGGCATTTACTGCATCAAGTGCTGAATTTATTTTCGGCAACATACCACCATGGATGACGCCTTCCTTGATTAGCTTCTCGACCTCATCGACGCCCAGGCCCGTAAGGACATTGCCCTGGGCATCCAGCAGGCCAGCCGTGTTTGTCAGCATAATGAGTTTCTCTGCCTGCAATACCTGCGCAAGTCGCGCCGCCACCAGGTCCGCATTTATGTTGTACGACTGGCCATCCTTGCCAACACCGATGGGTGCAATGACCGGGATAAAGTCGCCATGTATAAGCATTTCAACGACTGCCGCATCAATGCTCTCCACTTCGCCAACATGGCCGATATCAATAATTTCCGGCGCTTCCATTTCCGGATCGTGCTTGCTGAAGACGAGCTTCTTTGCCTGGATCAGCTGGGCATCCTTCCCGCTAAGACCTATGGCATTACCGCCATGGGTGTTGATGAGATTAACTATTTCCTTGTTTACCAGGCCGCCGAGAACCATTTCCACCACGTCCATGGTTTCACTATCTGTGACCCTCATGCCATCAACAAACTTCGACTCCTTGCCTATTCTCTCCAGCAGGCTGCCAATCTGCGGGCCGCCTCCGTGCACTACAACCGGGTTCATTCCGACAAGTTTCATCAGCACAATATCCCGCGCAAAACCACTCTTCAGGGTTTCGTCGGACATGGCATTACCGCCATACTTGACCACGATGGTCTTGCCACTGAAGCGGCGAATGTACGGCAAGGCCTCTACCAGCACCCTCGCAATGTCGGCGGCATCGTTTAATGTTTGAATGTCGGAGGCAGCTGCAGTCATGGCAAGGGGTCTGCGTGGTTTCGTCCAGGGCAAAGGTGTTTCAGGCCACCTAGACTATCAAAACGGCATTTGTAAGTCCGGATTTATTGAAAGCAGGACAGTCCTGAACTCCCCTTGAATCCTGTCCAGCGCTTCCTGGCTCTCTGCTTCAAATCGCATCACCAGGCACGGCGTCGTGTTCGACGGTCGTATCAGGCCCCATCCATCTGAGAACTCTACGCGGTAACCGTCGATATCAATTATTTCAGCACCGTCGAACTGCAGCTTGCCCTGCAGGCCCTGCATAAAAGACTGGTGAGCATCCTCCGGCAAATCAAGCCGCAGTTCCGGCGTGCTAACCCCTTCCGGCATCTGCGCAAAAACTTCCGACGGCTTTCCACCTGCAGCCATGAGAATTTCAAGAATTCTCGCAGCGGTGTAAATAGCATCGTCGAAACCATACCAGCGTTCCTTGAAAAAGATGTGTCCACTCATTTCCCCGGCAAGTGGTGCGTCAACCTCTTTCATCTTCTTCTTGATCAGTGAGTGACCGGTTTTCCACATGAGGGGCTTGCCACCACTGGACTCGATAATCGCCTTCAGATAGCGACTGCATTTTACGTCGAAAATAATCTGCGCACCGGCGTTACGTGTCAGCACGTCCTTCGCCAGCAGCATGAGCTGCCGATCTGGCCAGATAATATTTCCCAGCTCGTCCACTACCCCAAGCCTGTCGGCGTCACCATCAAAGGCAAGGCCCAGGTCAGCTCCCTCAGCTGCCACTTTCTCTATAAGCGCCTGCATGTTCTCCGGCTGGCTGGGGTCAGGGTGGTGGTTTGGAAAATTGCCGTCTATATCACAGTAAAGCTCCACCACGTCATGGCCAAGGGCGCGCAATAACTGCGGTGCGACAGCACCGGCAACACCGTTGCCACAGTCCACGACAATTTTGAGCGAGTTTCCGAATGCAACGGGTATGTCTTCGGATACGCGCCTGATGTATTCGGCAATTATTTCGCTGGTTTGCACGCTACCCTGGCCGGATTCATAATCGTTGTTGCTGACACGATTGTATAGGGTCTGGATGCCATCTTCGGATAGGGTGTCACCATTGATCACGATCTTCAAGCCATTGTAGCTCGGGCCATTGTGACTTCCGGTAAGCATCACTCCGCTATTCACATCGAGAAAATGCGTGGCAAAGTACAGCAAGGGTGTCGGCACCACGCCTACATCGATTACGTCGCGGCCGGAATCGCGCAGGCCCTGGACCAGCGCCTCGGCCAGTTCCGGACTCGATGTCCTTCCGTCACGGCCTACGGCAATTGTCGCCTGGCCCTGGAGCCCGGCCTCGCTGCCGATGGCCTGGCCAATTCTCTTGACGATATCTGCGTTGAGAGTTTCGCCGACTACACCGCGTATGTCGTAAGCACGGAAAATACTTTTCGGTACTTCCGAGTCTGCCGCGGCTGGTGCCGGGGCAGGTGCCGGCGCTTCCGCCGGAGCAGCAGCGGGGGCAGCCGGGGCACTCTCAACCGGGGCAGGTGCCGGGTCGGGGGCCGCTGGTGCTTCCGGTGTCGGCGTCACAGATTCGGCCTGGGTTAGATCCAGCATTTCAGAATCAGCCGCGGCCTTAACATCTTCCTTCTTGATGATCATGGTGATGTCGTCACCCACGGCGCCCTGGGAAACCGCTGCTTCCGCGCTGGCACTTCCATCCCCTGCTGGCAGGTTGGGCACCATTTTTTCCATACCAGGATGTGCGCCGTCCATGATCGCCCTGACCGCGCCGGCATATATCACTTCACTTGACGTTGCCGCATCAGTCTTGCCGCCCTTTTTCAGGATAAATACGGCTGCCAGGCCACCCAGTAGCAGTATCGCGACGATGGCCATGACCAGGGGTTGCATACTCATTCCACCGACATTAACCGGCGAGGCATTCATACCCCAGACAGCAACCTTCCACCTGGTGCCCTTTACGATAGTGCTTATTGCTTCACCGGTTTTCAGTGCCGCATCACCGGCGGAGGCCAACACCTGTGCCCTGGCCCCGGCTCCCTGCTGCAGCTCCAGGTAGCCACCCGGTAAATCAACCGCTGCGAGAGCGGATTTAAAAATATCCACCGACAGGCTCAGGTGCAATATACCGACGACACTCTCTTCCTCGTTTTTAACCGCGCTCAGCAGGATGATATGTTCGTTCTCGCTACCAAGCAGCAGGGCTTCCATTACCACCCTTGAACCATCCCGTTCTACGCGCCTGAGCAAATCAAGGGAAGCATAGCCAAGCGGTGGGCTGGCATTGTTATCCAGCTCATACTGCCCCGACAGCAGGTAACGCAATTTCAGGCCCCCATCAAAGCTGGCCAGGGCCTTGCCTGCCGCTGCGTCGAGTTTTGCCTGGTCGCCGGTTAGAAAAAGCGCAAGGGTAGCCGGCGCTGCGGCAAGCTCGTCAAGCTTGCCCTGCTGTGCGGAAAAGGGTTTCGCCACTTCCGATGCGCGGGCGCTTATATAGGCTTCCTGTTCCTGCTGTGCCTGTTCTGCAGCAGCCTGGCTGGAACTGGTGTAAAACTTCCAGCCTCCAACTGCCACCACAAGCGCGACAACGATGCCGCCGCCGATCATGAGAAAACTTCGTATTTGCCTGCGACTGAAACGCCTGTTTGATACCGGTCCGTCTACCATGCTGCTATCCCGATTTCATTTTTCAGTATCATGTTGTATTTCTTCCTTTCAATTGACCGTTAAACCGGCGTAAGCCAACTTGATCGCCCGGTGCCGATTTAGAAATTGATCAATTACAGTTTTAATGTAGAAAAAATGGCTTCCCGTGACGCCGGAAGCTAGCCCCGGTTTAATGCGTTTTGCCTGACTGCTTCTCGTAGTAATTTTGAGCTATGGCACTTAGCAAGCTGCGAGCAAGACGATCTTTTGGTGCCATTTCAAGTTCCAGGCTGCCGCCTTCCCAGTAAAGCTCCAGTGCATTCTCATCCACGTCAAAGGCCCTGCCATCACTGACAAGGTTTGCCGCGATCATATCAAGACCCTTGTTCTCGAGTTTCTTTCTTGCGTTTTCCCCAAGTGATTCAGTTTCCGCGGCAAAGCCCACGGTAAACAATGGCAAATCTGCCGCAGCCTGGGCCAGCACATCAGGCGTTTTCTTCAGGCTTAGCGACATTGAACTACGACCTTTCTTGATTTTCTGTTCGGCAATATTCTCACACTGGTAGTCAGCAACCGCCGCCGCCGCAATGAGGATGTCAGCCCCGTCAGCATGGGCCAGTACCGCATCGCGCATTTCCTCGGCAGTAGTGACATGCACACAACTCGCCCTGTCCGGGGCAGTCAGGCTTACCGGCCCTGACACCAACGTCACCCTGGCACCGGCCTCCAGTGCCGCCTGCGCTATGGCATAACCCATCTTTCCTGAACTTCGATTTGTGATATAGCGCACCGGGTCTATGGCTTCACGGGTAGGTCCTGCAGTCACCACCACGTGCTTGCCAGACAGTACATTGTTTTCAAAAACCGATTGCAGTGCCTGTACCAGCTGCAGGGGCTCGAGCATTCGTCCGGGACCGTTTTCACCACAGGCCTGCTCACCCTCTGCCGGTCCGGCGACGATCAGCGAGCGCTCGCGCAGGACCTGGATATTTGCCTGTGTTGCCGGGTTTAACCACATCCCCTGGTTCATCGCCGGCGCCACTACGATGGGAGCGTCCGTCGCCAGGCACAGTGTCGTGAGAAGATCATCCGCCATGCCCTGGGCCAGTCTTGCGATGAAGTTGGCGCTGGCGGGCGCAACCATGACCACATCACACCAGCGGGCCAGGTCAATGTGGCCCATGGCGCTCTCCGTTTCCAGGTCGAGCAATTCCGTGGCCACCGGCCGCGAAGACAGCGCCTGCATGGTCAGCGGGGTAATAAATTCGCAGGCCGAGCTTGTCATTACCACGCGCACCTCGGCTCCCTGCTCGCGCAGGCGCCTCACCAGGTCGGCGCTTTTATAGGCGGCGATGCCGCCGCTGACACCCAGCAAAATTCGTTTATCGCTTAGTACGGACATAAGCGCCAAGTTTACCTGAAATTGGCCGTTTTTCGATATTTATGCTGAAAAAATCTTGTATTATCTGAAACTTGTGGCTGCTTTTGCTACGGCTGTCACAATTGGGAAATTCCACTCATGACAAGGAGATGTTATGACAATCAACACCTGGCCCAGGGACGAAAGGCCACGAGAGAAACTGCTGCAAAAGGGTGCGTCCAGCCTGTCCGATGCGGAACTGCTCGCGATCTTTTTTCGCACCGGCGTTAAGGGCAAAAGCGCCGTTGAGCTGGCCCGCGACGCCCTCAACGAATTCAACGGCCTGCAGGGCCTCATCCAGGCAAACTTTCAGGATTTCAACAGGTTAAATGGCCTTGGCCTGGGCAAGTATGCGCAGCTGCAGGGCGCACTGGAACTGGGTAAACGCCTCATCCACGCCCGGCTTTCGCGCCAGTGCACGCTAAAAAACCCCCAGTCCACCCGGGATTTCCTGAAAATTAGCCTGCGCAACTACCAGCACGAGGTATTTGCCTGCCTGTTCCTGGATAACCGTCACCGGGTTATCTGCTTTGAAGAGTTATTTACCGGTACCATCGACGGTGCCAGCGTTTACCCGAGGGAAGTGGTAAAAAGAGCCCTGCAGCACAATGCGGCCGCGGTAATACTCAGCCACAATCATCCGTCCGGCGTGGCTGAGCCAAGCCTGGCGGACAGGAATATCACCACCAGGCTGGTGCAGGCCCTGGATCTCGTGGACATTCGTGTTCTGGATCATATAGTTATCGGAGGCGCGGAGAGCGTCTCCTTTGCCGAGAGGGGCTTGTTGTAGAAGCGGGCGTAGCCGGGGCAGGTCTTCCCCCGCCCCTTTGAATTCGCGCCTGAATACATGTACAATCCGCGCTCTTTTTTTGCAGCAAAGCGAGATTAAGTCAATGTCACGAGTATGTCAGGTCACAGGAAAGCGACCCATGGCGGGAAATAACGTTTCCCATGCCAATAATAAAACCAGGCGCAGGTTCCTGCCGAACCTGCATGTACGAAAGTTCTGGCTGGAAAACGAAAAACGCTGGGTGCGCCTGCGTGTGAGCAGCAAGGGCCTGCGTATCATCGACAAGCTTGGCATTGAGCAAGTGCTGCAGGACATTCGATCCCGCGGCGAAACTGTATAGGAGAACAGGCATGGCTGGCAGCGCTAGAGACAAAATCAAGCTGGTTTCATCTGCTGGAACCGGGCACTACTACACCACCACCAAGAACAAGAGGAACACTCCGGACAAGATGGAAATGAAAAAATTTGATCCGGTGGTTCGTAAACACGTGATGTACAAGGAAGCCAAGATCAAGTAAGCATTAAGCCGCTGATTGATTGATAAGAAACCCGCCGATGGCGGGTTTTTTATTTTCCAGGCTGATATTTTCTCGCTGGCAAG
>CAZXDV010000099.1:0-10321 GCA_964639535.1 uncultured Enterobacteriaceae bacterium
CTGTAGAAAACATAGCGCCACGCATCGTTCCTGAAATTTCTCCTTACCAGCGCCTGAGTGGCCTTGAAGCACTGACAATAACTTCCCAGGCCAACATGATAAATGTCGGCGAAAGAACAAACGTCGCTGGCTCTCCCAGGTTCCTGCGTCTTATCAAGGAGAACAAGCTCGAAGAAGCACTGGATATTGCCCGCCAGCAGGTGGAAAACGGCGCGCAGATTATCGATGTTTGCATGGACGAAGGCATGCTGGATTCTGAAAGCCTCATGACGGAGTTTCTGAATCTCATAGCCAGTGAGCCCGACATTTCCCGTGTGCCGATAATGATAGACTCTTCTCGCTGGTCCGTCATCGAGGCCGGGCTAAGGTGTATCCAGGGTAAGGGTATCGTTAATTCAATCAGCCTCAAGGAAGGCGAAGATAAATTTCGGGAACAGGCCCGCATCCTGATGCGATATGGAGCTGCCGTGGTTGTCATGGGTTTTGATGAACTTGGCCAGGCGGACACGACCGAGCGTCGTTTTGAAGTCGCTAAACGTTCCTATGAGATTCTTGTCAATGAAGTTGGCTTTCCAGCGGAAGACATCATCTTTGATCCAAACATACTTACCGTGGCAACAGGCATGGAAGAACATAACAACTATGCCGTGTCATTTTTTGAAGCATCCCGCCTGATCAAGGATAGTCTTCCACACGCGCTTGTCAGCGGCGGTCTCAGCAACGTCTCCTTTTCTTTTCGAGGAAATAACCCGGTGAGAGAGGCAATGCATGCCGCCTTTTTGTTTCACGCGGTCAAGGCTGGGCTGGATATGGCAATTGTTAATGCCGGGCAGCTTGGTATCTATGATGAAATCCCCGCTGAGCTACTGGAGAAAGTCGAGGATGTCCTGCTCAACAGGCGCAGTGATGCTACTGATCGGCTGGTCAGGTTTGCCGAGACAGTGAGCGCATCTTCCTCCAGTACAGAGCAGGAAGAAAGCGAATGGCGAAAGACCACGGTCAATGAACGACTGAGTCATGCCCTGGTAAAGGGAATATCTGATTATATAGAACAGGATACCGAGGAAGCGCGTTTACAATTTGATCGCCCCCTCCAGGTAATTGAAGGACCACTCATGGACGGGATGAATGTCGTTGGCGATCTGTTTGGATCGGGGAAAATGTTTCTCCCGCAGGTTGTCAAAAGTGCACGGGTAATGAAAAAGGCTGTCGCTTACCTCCTGCCTTTTATCGAGGAGGAAAAGGATTCTGGCGAGGGTAGCAGCAACGGGAAAATAGTGTTGGCCACGGTCAAGGGAGACGTACACGATATCGGCAAGAATATCGTCGGTGTTGTATTGCAGTGTAATAATTTTGAGGTCATTGACCTCGGGGTCATGGTACCTTCAGAGAAGATCCTGCAAACAGCCCTTGATGAAAACGCCAGCCTGGTGGGCCTGAGTGGGCTCATTACGCCTTCACTCGATGAAATGGTACATGTCGCAAGGGATATGCAGCGAAAAAATATGGACCTTCCCCTGTTGATCGGAGGCGCGACTACCTCCCGTGCTCATACCGCAGTCAAGATAGAACCCGAGTATGAAAATCCTGTTGTTCATGTCAAGGATGCCTCAAGAGCCGTAAATGTCTCACAGAAGCTGGTAAGCGCCGATTCCCGTGAGGAATTTGTATCGACGGTGAAAAGCGAGTACCAGCAGCTTCGCGAAAGGCACCGGGATCGGCAAAAAAAGATTAGCTGGCTAAGCCTGGAAGACGCACAGCTCAACAGGTACCAAGTAGACTGGTCGCAATATTCTCCACCTGTGCCAAAAAAGCCCGGCATACAGGTACTCAGGGATTATCCGCTGGAAGAACTCGTCCCTTACATCGACTGGACGCCCTTTTTTATCGCCTGGGAGCTGGCCGGGAAGTTTCCGCGGATTCTCGAAGATGAAATTGTCGGAAAGGAGGCAACACAGCTTTACAAGGATGCGCGTGAGATGCTTGACCAGCTGGTCGCCGAAAAGTGGTTGTGTGCGAAAGCCGTATTTGGAATTTTCCCCGCCAATAGCGTCGGGCATGATGATGTAGAAGTCTATGTCGATGACAAGCGCGAAGGTATAGTGCAGGAGTTTCATTTTCTTCGTCAGCAGACAGAGAAGCCTGCCAAGCAGGCGAACTATTCCCTGGCTGACTTTATTGCGCCCCTTGATACCGGCTTAAAAGACTACATTGGCACCTTCGCGCTGAGCACCGGTTTCGGGGTCGACGAAAAAGTCGAGGAATTCGAAAGCCAGCATGACGACTATCGAAGCATCATGCTCAAGGCGCTGGCCGACCGGCTTGCCGAGGCTTTTGCTGAAAGATTGCATGAGCTTGTTCGGGTTGAATATTGGGGCTATAGCGAAAATGAACAATTTCAAAACGAGGACCTGATCGCGGAAGCCTACCGCGGAATTCGACCTGCGCCTGGTTACCCGGCGTGCCCCGACCATACTGAAAAACCCCTGATCTGGGATCTGCTGGATGTTAACGCAAATACAGGAATTTCCCTGACGGACTCCTATGCCATGTTCCCCACTGCAGCGGTAAGCGGATGGTATTTTTCACATCCAGACTCGCGCTACTTTGGAACCGGAAAAATCAACCATGACCAGGTAGAAAACTACGCGCATCGAAAGGGCATTGACTTGAACCGAATGGAGCGATTGCTCGCTGCCAACCTGGGCTATGATTCCGGCGACTAGTCCTTCACAGGATTGAACGCAGCTGTCAGGATTGAGCCATTTTCAGCATGGCGTGAAGCAACACGTCACAGCCCGCACTTATATCGTCCTTGCTGGCATTTTCCTCTTCATTATGACTGAGCCCCCTCTCACAGGGGATGAAAATCATGCTTGTGGGTGCAACACGGGAGACATAGACAGAATCGTGGCCCGCTCCACTCACCATGCGCTTATTGCTGAAACCGAGTTCATCTACAGCATCCTGGACTGTCGCTACGCACGAATCATTAAACTTGATAGCCGGAGATTTCCACTCCGTGTTTAAACTTCCTGACAGCCTTTTGTCATCGCAAACCCGCTCAAGTGTACGGATTAACGAAATTTCGATTTCTTCAAGCACCTCCTCGTCAGGATGACGCAAATCAATCGTGGTCCGTATGTACTCCGGCACGGTATTCCGGGCTCCGGGTTCGACCTGCATGTCGCCAAAGGTGATCCTGGCGAGGGGGCCGTGCTGCCGGGCCAGTTCATAGTATTCAGCCAGCAATAGGTGCAGGCCCATTACCGGGTCACGGCGCATTTCCATGGGTGTTGGTCCTGCATGACAGGATTCACCCTCCAGCACCAGGTCGTACCAGCGCATGCCCTGGACGCCAGTAAGGACACCAACCTGGATTTTTTCACTTTCCAGTATAGGACCCTGCTCAATATGCACTTCAAATGCCGCTTTCACTTCAAAAGGTTCACAGGCATCTTCACCGAGGTATCCAATACGTTTTAACTCATCCCCAAGCCTGTGGCCGTCCCTGTCTTCACGAGAATGCCCGTAACTGAGCTCAAACTCGCCACACCAGACACCCGATCCAACCATGGCAGGCGAAAAACGAGCTCCTTCCTCGTTAGTCCACACCACGGCTTCAACTGGATGCGAAGTTTCTATTCCTGCGTCATTAAGGCTACGAATCACTTCCAGTGCAGCCAACACGCCGTAAACACCGTCAAACTTCCCCCCCGTTGGCTGCGTGTCAAGGTGCGAACCTGCTATGACTGGCGCAAGCTCGCTGTTGCTTCCTGCCCTTCGGGCAAATATGTTCCCCATTTGATCAATACGAATCCTGCAGCCGGCCTCTCTCGCCCATTGGCAAAACAGGTCCCTTCCCTCGCGGTCCTCGTCTGTCAGCGCCTGTCGATTACAGCCCCCTTTCTCCGTAGCGCCAATACGCGCCATTTGCATCAGGCTGTCCCACAGTCTTTCATCGTTGATCCTGAGCATCAGGTAATTTTCCTCTTAGTCAATTTCCCGGGAGTCCTAGTACTGTGCATCCAGTGCAAAACACAGGTATTTCATCAAGGGACTTGCTGCCCTGAATGTTTTTTCTACTTCATCGACAAAATTGTCCTGCTGAATAATGCCAGGAGATGCTTCCCTCATGGCAAAAAAGCTTTTTCTCTTCAGATCAACTATATGCTCGTGGTCAGCATCATACCCCCTGGGTGGACGTGTTAGTCCATCCCCGGCAATGCCTCCACACAGTGCTTTCAGCCTTCGGTTGCTTTTAATTCTTCGCCATTCCTGGGGATTATTTACTATTGTCTCCCTGATCCTGTTTAGCGCCGGTGCCGGTGGCAGCCAGATTCCACCACCAAAAAATACTTCTTTTGGGGACATGTGCACGTAAAACCCCGGAACATGAGCATCTTTGCCCAACTCGTGACGGAAATGACAGGCCGCATGCAGCTTGTATGGACTCTTGTCCTTTGAAAACCTGACATCCCTGTAAATTCTAAATATTGAACCCCCGTTTGTTTTCGGAATGGCCCTGAAATGAGGAGATATCTTGTGCAGGCGTGGTTGCATGGCATTGACAAAGTCCACCAGGGGCTGAAGCACCAGTTCCCGGTACTCTTCCTTGTGCTCATTAAACCACTCGCGATTGTTGTTTTTAGCAAGCCGCCTGAAAAACCTGAAAAATTTTGGGTCAAACATCAGCCTTAGTCGGTTGGTGTGAATTGCGAAAGATACGGAGGGTATTCCTGGTATGCAGTTTCATCCTGCGGGATATTGAACCAGTGAACACGAGAGCGCGCAAACATGTGATGTGCGCCGGTGATTGCCAACCTGGTATCTAGTGTCGCTGCAGTGATGGCAAGTATCTTGCCCCCGTCTATTTCCGCTACCAGCGAAGAACCGCAGGATGTGCAGAACCACCTGGCAGAATGCGAGCTGGACTGGTAGCGTCCCCTATCCGGGCCACCGCTTGTCCAGGTAAACGAAGCTGGATCCATTACCTTGACATAGGTACCAAATGCAGCGCCATGGGATTTTTGACAAAAGGTACAATGACAGTGATCGAGCTCCCCGGAAAGCTCTCCCGTCTGGTATTGCATCTTTCCGCACAGACAGCTACCAGTATGTTTCATTTCTTCCCCCTTCAGTTATGCCTGCGGTACCACGTAGATTCTCAAAGTAATGCCACCCCGGTTATGTAAGGATGCGCAAACAGGAATATCGTAAACACTATACTGCCGCCGATAACAATGAATAGATCATTTCGCACCGGGACTGCGTCAGGCCTGCTGCGTTTACCGTCTCTCCTGTTCGTCGCAATAATTTGCAGCTTGGCCCATACCAGTAACCCGAGGAAAAGCACCAGCGACCTGGAGTCGCCGTTTACCAGCAGGTGTCCAGTACTCCAGAATACGAGTCCCGTGAGCTGTGGATGCCTGAGCACTCTCTTTATATTTGTCTTTACCTGGGCGGCTACAAATAGCACAAAGGTGACATAGGAAAATACAAAAGTTAAATACTTTACCCAGGCCGGCAACAGGTAAATTAACTCGGGACGACTTGAGCGCCAGCCAATCACTATAAGTACGATGGACAGGATGATGGTTAATGCAAAGCAGCCCTTGTACGGACCTACACCCATGCGCGCCATGAGCTTCTTGCGCTTGTAAGGCGCGACTGCGACGAACAAGTGTGCCACCGACCATAGTAGTATCCCTGCTATCAGCACTATCATTTGCGACTCCCCGGTTTTAACTGGCCTTATCCTAGTATATATCTCCGTTTCAACAAACCACGAACGGTATTCTTACGACTATACAGGACAATAATATGACCGGCTTCAACAGCTTTCAAATACCTGCTAATCTTTCGTGCATAATGATTTTTAACAGGAATTTTGCATGACACGTCTCAGTATCCTATTCAACACCACGGTAGTTTTCCTCTGCTGCACTGCTTTTTCCTCTGCCAGCACCCAGATGTCATCAAGGGAAATTGAAAACGTAAAGCGCCAGGCCCTGGACACGGAGGAGTTAAGGAAGAAAATTGAAAAATCTGCCGTATTGCTCGCCAATTACGAAATCGAGGCAAAGAAACTGGTGCGATACGCTGAGCAAGCTGGCGCCGGGGAAAAAATCGAAAACCAGGCAAGAAAACTGATGTCTCTATCCGAGGTTGTTATTGACAGCGCCAGGTTCAGGCTTCCGCAATGTGACGAGTACCTTGCAAAGTCAATCGCCCTGAAAAACGAGCTGAACAGTATCAGCCATGAATCCCTGGAACAGGACTATCACCACGACGGAGCCCTGCCGAGTGCCCCCAACGAGTGCTACCACGCAAAGGACCTGTTTGTGCATCCTGCAACCGTGGTGGTACTTCTCAGGGATGATCCTTCATTGCAGGCAAAAACACGCGCATCAATCACCGCCGAAATCATGGAGGTGCTGGCTCATACCGAGTACGTGAGGCAGCTGGTGATGTACTAGGCGCCAGGAAAAACCTCCCTGAAATCGCTGTGCTCAACCGACCAGCCTGTTCGCTGGCGTGTCGGCGTGTTATCGCAACGTCGTCCAGCCGTAGTGCCTGTCCCCGCCTCTTCAAACACGGGCGCAGGGCAAGCAAGTGCATTTGACAGCTCGCGGTAATATTCAACCCTTTTTACCGGCCTGCCGTCACTGCCGAGCTCCACATCGGCCGCACTGTCACTACCCATCACCTTCATTAACAGCCCTGCCGCATCCTCGACGTGTACCAGGTTAAGCCAGGAATCTCCGCTGCCGCGAATAAGCTCTCCATTTTCGATACTTTTTTTGCCAATGATGCGCCCCGGCCCGTAAAGACCCGCGAGACGAACTATTTTCACATCTGCATCAATCGATCGCATGATACTTTCGAGCCGAAATTGTCTATCAGCCCTGGCTCCGTCCAGCTCTACTTCGCTATTCGCATCAATCAACTGTCCCCGGGAAGGATAAACCACGGTAGAGGATGACATCACGACACGACGCGGGCCCAGGCCGGCCAGGTAGCTGGCAAATTCCCTGAATTTCTCAGCATCGACCTGGCTGGGTGGGAACAGGCAATAGATATCCGGCTGTTGATTTCGAAAATCATCGAGGGATACCCAGCTACCTGGCTCGCTACAGTCCACGGCATGGCATCTCACACTTTCACCATGCAATGCAGCAGGAACTTCTCCGCTTCGATTGCTAATAGAGACCCTTGCGCCACTGGCGCGCAGGAGGAGAAATAGTCTCTGGCCAAGATAACCACAGCCCAGCACAAGTTGATGATTCATTTTTTACTCGGCAATACGCAGGTATCAGGCTGGGCAATACGGTGATTTTTTAAGGTTTTTTTTATTGTCATTGCCCGGAACCTGTCCATAATTAAACTGTCTGACTGTTGAGCATATTATCTGAATGGTAGCAGTGAAAATGAATAAAACATACATAGGCGTAATTTTAGCCGGCAGCATGGTAGCAACATCCCTTTTTGCTGAACTGAGGGAAGAAGATAAATCCGCCAGCACCCGCGCTGTCATGGAAAATGGCTGGGTCGAAGCAGGCTCAAGTTACAAAAAACCGAGCGATGACGTATTGCGACAGCAACTCACCAGGCTGCAATACAAAATAACCCAGGAAGACGGAACAGAGAGGCCTTTTTCCAATGAATACTGGGACAACAAGAAAGCCGGTATCTACGTTGATATTGTTTCCGGCGAGCCACTATTCAGCTCCACCCACAAGTACAAATCCGGAACGGGCTGGCCCAGTTTTTACCAGCCAATCAAGAGCAACGTACTGACAACCAGGGCGGACAAGAAGTTGTTCTATACAAGGACAGAACTTCGAAGCAAGCTCGCTGATTCACACCTCGGTCACGTTTTTGATGATGGCCCTGCCCCAACCGGGCTTCGCTACTGCATCAACTCTGCTTCGCTTCGGTTTATTCCGAGGGAGAAGCTGGAGGAAGAAGGCTATGGTGAATTTTTGAGCCTTTTCGAGAAGTAGAGCGCCTGCCTTGCCCGTGCTGACTGTCCCGGGCAAGGCTCAATCCGGTTCAGTCCTGGATCTTGTTCAACACCGAGTCATCAAGCACCCTGACCCTCATTTCAATCCTTTCCTTGGGAACGTCGTTTCGGTCGCGTTTCTGTGAAGAAATTTTATCTGCTACGTGCATACCCTTGGTAACACGACCAAACACGGTATATTTCTTGTCAAGAAAGCGTGAGCTCTTTGTCACGATAAAAAACTGTGAACCGGCGCTATTGATATCCTGCCCCCTGGCCATGGAGACAACTCCTCGAATGTGAGGCTGGTTGTTGAATTCCGCCTTTATCGTGTAGCCAGGGCCGCCTGCCCCGTAGGTTGATTTTTTTCCACTCCTGGTATTTGGATCACCGCCCTGTACCATAAACCCAGGGATTACCCTGTGGAACAGCGTGCCATCATAGAAGCCCAGCTTTGTCAGGTGTATAAAGTTTTTCACATGCCCGGGAGCGGCATAGGGAAGCAGCTTGATTTCTATTGTTCCAAATTTTGTGTCAATGGCAATATGCGCATCACGATCCGCAGCCGGCAGACTTGCCGGGGCCATCGCAAGCATCAATATCAAGACCAGGGAAAATGATTTTCTTGATGTTTTCATGGTTGTCATCTCAAAAGCGCCAATGTTTCGTTTAGCCGTAGATATTTTTCAAAATATACATCAAGGCGGGAATTGTAAACAATCCCGCAAGAATTGATGCGGACACGGTACTGGAGGCAAAATCCATATCCAGCCTGGCAAGCGAGGAATAAGTCAGGGCGTTAAAGCCAATGGGTGCTGCCCCACAAATGACGACTACCATCGCCATGCTCCCCTGTAGATCGAAAAGCAGTACGCAGGCAGTGGAAACAAGCAGTCCGAACAGCATGCGAATTATGACCACCGCGAATGTCAGCCTCGGATTCCTGATTTTCAAATTAAACAGGATCCCCAGCGAGACCAGGATCAGTACGTTGGTGACCAGGCCGAATTTCTCAAGCAGGTTCGCCCACGGGACCGGTAGTGCCAGGTCATTCAGTTTAAAAACCAGCGCTCCGATTAATGCCCACATTGCCGGCAGCTTGAAGATATTGGCCACCATATTCCTGAGTTTTAGCTCCTCCGGGCCATATGTGAAGGCGATAATGTATGCAAGGGTCAGTGTAGAAATTGCATTGCCGAGATCAAAGAGAATGGCGTTGGCCAGGACTTCATCACCAAGAACCGGATGGATAAAGGGAAAGGAAAAGAAATTATTGGTTATGCTGCTGGATACGAGCATGACACCGAGAATGTGTCGATCGATCTTTTTTCCGCGAATCCACAGGTACATGATGGACAGGCAGCAAAGATTAATGACTATATTGAAAAATGGCAGGTAGAGCTCGGCCCTGCCGATTTCCGCCCCTGTAATCTTGACAAAAATCAGCACCGGCAGTGTCACAAAAAACATGAACTTTAGCAGCTTCTCTCCATGGACCTGCTGCACCCATCCGAGCTGCCTGGGTACGGCACCGAGAAGAAACCATGCAAACACGGGTAGCAGGCTCAGGTATATTTCCAGCATTTTTCTCTTATTATTGTTAAATTAGTCAAGGCAAAAACGATCGAAATTGTTACTGGCAAGGTACTTGATGAAACAGCGTTGAGAATACTATGAAGCTCACCCGGTTAATTGTTCGGCCATTTGTCATCCTTGTGGAACGTTACTATCCCGATCCTTTCGTGTTTGCCGCCCTGTTAACGTTCCTGACGATAATTCTTGCTGTCGGCATGACCGACGCCACTCCTGCCGATACGATTCTCGCATGGGGTGACGGCCTGCCGGGCCTTTTTAGTTTTACGACTCAAATATGTCTTGCACTGATCGGCGCGCATGCACTCGCTCACACTGAAATTGTACAAAAAATACTGGCTCGTTGCGCTTCTATTCCAGCCACGCAGTTCCAGGCTTACTTCCTTATCTCATTACTAACCGGCTTGTGTAGCCTGGTTGCATGGTCCCTTTGCCTGGTTGCAGGCGGGATACTTGCCCGGCAAATTGCACTGCAGTGCCAGCTCAAGGGTTTAAAAATCCACTATCCCCTGCTGGTGGCGGCAGCCTACTCGGGGATGGTTGTCTGGCATATGGGCTACAGTGGCTCTGCCACTTTGTCCGTGGCAACGCCCGGTCATCCGGTAGAGGATATGATGGGCATTCTTCCTGTTACAGAAACCATGCTAAGTGTTGAAAATATTTTATTGGCACTTATAACCGTTCTCGCAACCGCGTTGTGCTGTGCGATGCTCAGACCCCGGG
>CAZXDV010000100.1:0-10259 GCA_964639535.1 uncultured Enterobacteriaceae bacterium
TGCTGAAAAGAAATTCAAAGGATTCCACTGAATTGGTATTGAGTAACTGGTCGACAATGCCCGATTCATAGCGAATGCTGCGTCGGCGCTCACTCCGCACGACGTACTTGTCCTCGTCACGCTGCGCCTCGTCACCCTCGTGGAAAAACCAGTTGATACTGACACCAAGCGCATGACTGATATCAAACAGGGCTTTTACCGTGGGAGAAGACAGGTTGCGTTCAATCTGGCTCAGGTAGCCGACGGAAAGACCGGTGCGTTCTCCCAGGCCGCTCAGGGTTAGCTTGCGAACCTTGCGCAGCTTGCGTATTTCGTTACCAACCAGGCCGGCCTGGTCTGCATCGCTGGTGGTTTCTTCTGGCCGCGGCTCTGTATCCATTTGATTTTCCGGTTTTCTCAACTAAAAAATTCATCTACGTGAAAAATAATGAGGGAGGCCGGCGGTGTCAAGGTGAAATTGCGATAATTATTGGTAAAAATATTGAAAAATCCGGTTTCATATTTTCATAATGGTGATAAAATTTTCCGATATTTTCACTTTTACGTGATACATAGTTTTAAAATACTCATAAACACGCGTCTATTCGCCTGTGCGCTTATGGCGCGGTAAATAGAAGCAGTAGCATGCCATTCCGGGAACAACGAGGGGAGAGAAAACCCGTCCCGTAGACCGGAATTGGCGATTAAGCGGCGGACCCAGTTTATATGTCGGAAAAGGCACTACCTACCCATGCCCAGGTGGTCATCATCGGTGGCGGTATCATCGGTTGCAGTATCGCCTATCATTTGACAAAGCTGGGCTGGAAAGACGTGCTGTTGCTTGAGAGAAAGGAACTCACCTGCGGCACAACCTGGCACGCAGCCGGCCTGATTACCACGCGACGCCACACGGAAAACCAGACGAAGCTGGCGAAGTACTCCCAGGAATTATTCCAGAGCCTCGAGGAAGAAACGGGACAGGCCACCGGTTTTCGCCAGGTAGGTTCTATCCAGATCGCCAGTTCCCCGGAACGCCTGCAGGAAATGCAGCGCGGCTGTGACCTGGCCCGGTGCTTTGATGTGGAAGTAGAGGAAGTCTCAGCAGCAGATATCCAGAAGATGTGGCCGCTGGCAGAAACCTCGGACATCATCAGCGGTTTTTACTTTCCCAATGATGGGCGCACCAATCCTACTGATACCACCCAGGCGCTGGCAAAAGGGGCAAAGCAGGGTGGCGCCACCATCATGCAGAATGTTCGTGTTGATCGTGTGCTGACTGAGAACGGCAAGGTAACCGGTGTCAGCACTGAAAAGGGCGATGTTAAGTGTGACTTCGTGGTTAACTGCAGCGGCATGTGGACACGGGACTTTGCCCTTCAGAATGACGTGCATGTCCCACTGCAGGCGGCGGAGCACTATTACCTGATCACAGAAGCCGTGGAAGGCATGCATCGCGACTTGCCCATTCTTCGCGACCCCGACTACCGGGCTTACTACCGCGAAGAAACCGGCAAGATCATGCTGGGCATGTTTGAAGATGTCTGCGCACCCTGGGGCATGGACGGCATCCCCGATGATTTTTCCTTTGATGAGCTACCACCGGACTGGGATCGCCTGTATCCCTATCTTGAAAAAGCCATGAAGCGTATACCTGTCATGGAAGATACCGGCATACAGATGCTGTTTTGTGGTCCGGAGAGTTTTACCGCCGATCACAATTACATGATGGGCGAGGCACCACACATAAAAGGTTACTTCGTCGCGGCCGGTTTTAATTCCCTTGGCATTCTTTCTTCCGGCGGTGCTGGCCTGGTGATGTCTGAGTGGATCGTCAATGGTCACCCACCCATGGATGTCTTTGATGTTGATCTGCGTCGTACCCACAAGTTTCAAAATAATCCCAATTTTCTAAAAGATCGTATTGTCGAATCGCTTGGGCTCGTATATCAAAACCACTGGCCCTATCGCCAGTTTGAATCGGCCCGTGGCGTCAAGAAGCTCCTGCTTCACGATCGCCTTGTTGCTGCCAATGCCTGCATGGGTGAATCGGCCGGATGGGAGCGGCCCAACTGGTATGCGCCCGAGGGAGTCAAGCCGGAATATGAATACAGCTTTGACAGGCCGGGCTGGTTTGATCACGTTGCCGCAGAACACAACGCTGTACGCGAGAATGTTGGCATGTTTGAGCAAAGCTCCTTTTCTAAGTTCCTGGTGCAGGGCCGGGATGCAGAAAAGTACCTGGACTGGCTGGCGACCAACAACATGTCCGTCGCTGTTGGGAAAATAGTCTACACGCAATTCCTCAACAGCCGCGGTGGAATCGAGGCCGACATCACCATTACCCGCATGGCCGAAACGGAATACCTCGTGGTGACGCCTGCATTCACGGCGACCCATGTACTTGGCTGGATACGCGAGCACGTACCGACAGGTGATCACGTTACGGTGACCGATGTCAGCTGGAATTACGGCATACTCAATATCCAGGGGCCACGTTCCAGGGAATTTTTACAATCCCTCACCAATACGGACATGTCCAATGAAAGCTTTCCCTTTGCCACCATGCAATCCATGGCGATTGACTACAGCGAGGTGCTGGCCTTTCGGGTTTCCTATACCGGTGAGCTTGGATGGGAAATTTATATACCATCAGAATACCTGCAACAGGTTTACGATCGCTTTGTCGACGCAGGTAAGGCTTTTGACCTCAGGCACTGTGGTTACCATGCATTGAATTCCCTTCGCATTGAGCGTGCCTTCAGGGAGTGGGCCCACGATATCGGTGGTGATGATAACCCGGTTGAAGCAGGCCTCGATTTTACCTGTCGTTTCAAAAAGCCGGGTGGATTCCTTGGCATGGACAAGGTAAAGGACATGCGCGAGAAAGGTGCGCCGGCACGGCGCCTGCTGCAGTTCAAGCTGGAGGATTCAAAGCCCATGCTTTACCACGCAGAGCCAATTCTTCGAAACGGCGAGCGTGTCGGCTATACCACGTCAGGGATGTATGGCTTTACACTGGGTTCCGCCGTCGCCATGGGATACATTAACAATGAAAGCGGTGTTGATGATGATTTTGTCGATGCCGGAGACTACGAGATTACCGTGGAAGGTAAGAACTACCCGGCGAAGGTAAGCCGAACATCATTTTATGACCCAGAAGGTTCACGTCCCAAGTCGTGATTGGACAAAAGTTTTAATACATGTGGTCTGATGCCTCATGTAGGGCCGGATTTATCCGGCCAAACGGTCGAATAAATTCGACCCTACGCTGTAAGAATTAATTGCGAGGAGAATAGTAATGAAAACGCATTTTGTCAGAGCCTTATCAACGAGCTTGCTTGTCCTTTTACTTGTTAGTGCCTGTGGTAAGGAAGAATCGGCACAGTCACCAGCACCCGCTGCCGACAAGCCTGCCATGGCTGAAAGCGAGCCAATGGAAGAAGCATCGGCACCGCTGGCTGACAGCTGGTGGCCGAAACACGGACTGGGAGTGAGCGAACAGCGTTACAGTCCGCTGAAACAAATTAACGCGGATACCGTTGGTGATCTTGGACTTGCATGGACTTATCAACCACCGGTCCCCGATGATGGTTTTGCCGGAACACCCATTGTAGTGGATGGCGTGATCTATATGACCGGTACAACCGCCGTGGTATTCGCGCTTGATGCTGTTACCGGTGAAGAGAAGTGGTTTTTTGACCCCGAATCACAACTCGGTCACGGCTTTAGTGCTTCATGGGCCGGCCGGCGTAACCACGGTGTCGCCGTAGACAATGGCAAGGTTTACGTAGCCACACCGGACTGTCGCCTGATTGCCCTTAATGCAGAGAACGGAGAGGTGATCTGGGAGGTGCAGGCCTGTGACCCGGGTGCGGAGTATTCCATGGCCGGCGCGCCGAGAGTCGCGAAGGGCAAGGTCTATATTGGCAATGGTGTTTGCGATTTTGGTGCGAGGGGATTTGTCACGGCTTACGATGCCAATACCGGTGAACAGGTATGGCGGTTCTACAATGTACCCGGAGATCCTTCAAAGCCGTTTGAAAATCCGCATCTTGAAATGGTGGCAAAGACATGGAGCAAGGGCTGGGCCGAGGGTGGTGGGGCCTGCGCCTGGGATTCCATTGTCTTTGATGAAACTTACAATCATATCTACTTTGGAACAGACAGTGGCTTACCCTGGGACCCCAGCGTTCGCAGTCCCGGTGGCGGTGACAACCTGTTCCTCAATTCCATCGTCGCAGTGGATGCGGACAGCGGTGAATATCGCTGGCATTACCAGACGGTGCCGGCAGATGCCTGGGATCTCAATGCTGCCAGCCAGATTATCCTGGCTGATCTTGAGATAGAGGGCGAAACACGCAAGGTGCTGATGCAGGCGCCAAAGAATGGTTTCTTCTATGTCATCGATCGATCCAACGGTAAAGTTATATCCGCCAATAACTACGTGCCGGTTAACTGGGCAAGCCACATTGATATTGAATCCGGTCGACCGGTGGAAACACCGAATGCGCGATACTTTCTGAACGAAGACAAGAAATCCAGCATAGAACCCATGGTGCTGGGAGCGCATAACTGGCACGCCATGAGTTACAACCAGGATACCGGTCTGGTTTATATACCAGCACAGAATTTTGCCACGACTTATGACGCGGGCCAGGGTTCTCCCCTCGGCGGTGTGTCCTTTGGCTACTACGATACCAACCTGGATGAAGAAGGCACGGGGCTGAGTGAGAAAGGCAAGAAAAAAGTACGTGGTCAACTTATCGCCTGGGACCCGGTGACACAAACAGAACGTTGGTCGGTGACCCACGAGCTCGGTATGAATGGTGGACTATTTTCATCTGCCGGCAACCTGGTAATCCAGGGAGCGGCGGATGGCTACTTGCGCGCCCACGCGGCGGACAGCGGTGAGGAGCTGTGGAAATTTGATACCGGTTCCACGCTGCAGGCCAGTCCCGTTAGCTACGCGGTTGATGGAGAACAGTACGTGTTGATACCCGCCGGTTCGGTCAGTATGACCCGTTTCATGATTCCCCATTACGGTGATATTCCCGGGCCGACCCAGTTGCTCGCTTTTAAATTGAATGGTGAAGCTACATTACCGGAGTACACACCATATACACCCGAGGTTCCGCTGCCTCCTGAACAAACCGCATCGGCTGAACAGGTTGAACGAGGTGCTGCACTTTTTGATGCGGTAGCCTGTGGCCTTTGCCATGGCTATGGGGGCTCGGGTGTAAGACCCGGTGGTTCCATGCCAAGCCTGCAGTACCTGAGCGCAGAGACCCACGCCCAGTTTAAAGACATTGTTCTTGGTGGCATTCGTAAACCCATGGGCATGCAGTCTTTCAAGGGCATTCTTACGGAAGAGAACGTGGAGGATATCCATGCCTTCGTGATTCACCGTCAATGGCAGCTGTATAACAAGCAGCAGGAAGGCAAATAACCCTGCCATGAAGATACTGGTTGTCTTTGCTCATCCACGTCGTGATTCACTCAGTGGACTCATAGCGGACCGCTTTGTGGAAGGTTTGAATGTGGCCGGACATGAGGTGGAGTTTGCCGACCTGCAGGCAGAAGGCTTTGACCCGGTATTGCGTATTGAGGACGAACCGGACTGGGAAGATGGAAGCAAAAAATACTCTGCCGATGTTGAGCAGGAAATGGACAGGATCAGGCGCAACGATGCCACGGTAATGATCTTCCCCGTCTGGTGGTGGTCCATGCCGGCGATTTTGAAAGGATGGATCGATCGGGTTTGGAACCACGGCTTTGGTTATACCTTTGCCGAGGGCTCGTCCAGCTACCCCCATGAGCATGCCCTGATGATCGGCGTGGCCGGCAACGACCAGGCAAGTTACGAAAAACGTGACTACGACAGGGCGGCTCAAATTCAACTGGATACAGGCATACTTGAATATTGTGCTATCAAAAACCACGGTCTTGCCATGTACTACGACAGTTTAAGTGGAAACACGTCGCTGGTAGAAGAACAGCTCGACTCCGCAAAACAGCTGGGCGCGGATTTTCCGAATTATAAAAACTTGCCGGGTGATATTGTAAAGAGATAAAGAGTATGAAGATAAAGGAACTATTACCGGAAAACTGGGGATTGCTGTATGCCGCCTTTGCTTTCTCGCAGGGAATAGGCCTGTTGGGATACTGGGCCCTGCCACTGTCGGCCGGGGCCCTGGTAGCCGGTCTTGGCCTGAGCGCGACTGAAGTAGGCCTGCTTGGCACCATTGAATTCTCAGGGCTTTTTATTACATCTTTCCTGCTGGCGAACTTTGTCGACCGGGGCTACCGTCGTCGTGCTGCAATGGTCAGCGTTGCGGTGGTGGTAGCTGCCAACCTGCTCTGTGGTTTTGTCAGCATGGATTTCACCACCCTGGCAATCGTACGTTTTATTAATGGCCTGGGCGCGGGCCTGGCCCTGGCTGTAGGCAACGCCACGATTGCCAATGCGAAAGATGCGGAAAAATTTTCCAGTCATCTCACTGTGATGTTGGTGGCCTTCATGGTGGTGGTGATGCCCGCGCTTTCCCGCTTTAGCGACAGCTTTGGATACCAGGGCGTATTCGTCGCGTTAGCCGGTACCGTGCTGATTGGTGCGATATCCATGCTTTTCCTGCCGGACGGACCGGACAACACGCTTGTATCAGAGATAGAAGCAGATCAAGGTAGAGATGTGGGTTTACTGAGCACCCTGGCCATCATGGTGCTGGCTATCACCCTGATGTTTGGTGCACGGGGTACACTACCCTGACTGGTCACCGAGCAGCTGGGTATAGACGCAGGCATGACCACAGCAGAAGTGGGCAACCTGTTTTCTTTAATGTTCGCTATCAGCATTCTTGGTCCTGGCCTGTTGCTTTTTCTTAGCCGTGTAGCGGGGCCACGTACTGTGCTTTTCTGGTCCATGCTCGTGGCCGGAGCATTTAACTGGATGTTCACCACGTCAGGCGGCAACGCCCTGCAATTCCAGGTTGGCGTGGTAGCCTGGTCAACAATTTACTTTATGGCCTTTGCCCAGGTCAATGCGGTGGCTGCCATGGCGGACAGGAAAGGACGGCTGGCATCCGCAGTGGGTAGTGCCTTTATTGCCGGTGTCACCATCGCCCCTTTTATCGGCGGGTCTATCGTGGACCGGGGCGGCTACACCTGGCTCGGTAATGCCGAGATCTTTTTGACAGTACTTATTGGAATTGCTGTATTGATGGGCATCCCTCGTCACCTTTCCGATAACAAGTAACGTATGCAATCCCCGCAGGAGGTAGAGACATGAATACACAGTTAAAAGAAGTAACGCAGAATTTTCTCAACGCATCACTCATCAACGGTGAATGGACTGCCGGGAGCAACGGTACTTTTGATGTATTGTGCCCGGAAACGCGAGAAGTGCTGCATAGCGTGGGCCGATGTTCTTCAGAGGATGTAGACCGCGCTGTGGCAGCGGCGAGGGAAGCGTTTCCCATATGGTCCGGTCTGTCAGTGATTGAGCGAGCAAATATCCTGCGCAGGGTGCAGGAGCTATTTATCGAAAATGGCGAAGCGATTGCGCAGATGATCGCCGCGGAAGTGGCAAAGCCCATCATGGTTTCGCGCGAGGAAGTTTATGAATACTCTGCTCCTTCCTACGGCAAGGCTGCTGAAGAAATCCTCAGGTACAGGGGGATGCTGTTACCGTCTACACAGGAGGCGTCCAACAACAAGCGCCTGGTACTGGGTCACCGCCCCCTTGGTGTTATCGGCGTGATTTCTCCTTACAACTTTCCCACGGATATCGCCTCCATCGCGCTTGCCCATTCTGTGGCGGCAGGTAACACCGTGGTATGGAAACCCACCGAGTATTGCCCGGCAGCCTGTGCCATGGTGGCAGAACTATTTGAAGAAGCTGGCATGCCAGCGGGTGTGATTAACCTTGTGCAGGGACTGGGGGATGCCGGCGCCGCGATTGTCGAACATGATGGTGTAGACGGGATCTTTTTTACCGGCTCAACCGCGACGGGAAGACAGATCGCCACCAAGTGCGCTCTCAAACCCCACCTGCTTGAACTCGGTGGTGATGGCCCATTAATAGTGCTGGAGGATGCAGATATTGATGCTGCAGTTGAAGGCGCCATCGTAGGGTGCTTTTATTACACCGGCCAGGTGTGCACCTCGGCAGAGCGCTTGCTTGTGCATGAGGCGGTTTACGATGAGTTTGTTAAGAAATTCTGTGCGCGTATTAAAGAACTAAAGCAAGGCCCTGCGGCAGAAGAAGATACAGACATGGGCCCACTATGTAACGATGCTACTCTGAAAAGGGTAAAGTCCCACGTTGAAGATGCGGTGGGCAAGGGTGCAAAGATCATTGAACAGCATGGTAAGGAAGAAAACCTCTATTTCCCGGCAACGGTACTGGTGGATGTTACTAACGACATGCTGATCATGCAGGAAGAAACCTTTGGTCCCGCCGTGCCAATTCTCAAGATAGGTTCCGCGGAAGAAGCGGTGGCAATCGCCAACGAATCTGATCTCGGCTTAACGGCATCACTTTGGACCCAGGACTATGCGCGCGCCTGGCGTATCGCTGAAGCCTTGCCCCATGGAACCGTCAATGTAAACGAAACCAACAACTACTGGGACCAGCTTGCACCCTTTGGCGGCGCGAAGAACAGTGGTGTAGGTCGTGAATTGTCCAAGTGGTTCCTGGATAACTTTACCGAAGCAAAACTGATTTGTTTTGACCTTGGTGGAGAAAGGGTAGATAGACGCGCAGCTGGTGGCTGGTAGGCCTGCTTAAGAGCGGTCCCCGGCAGCGGAGCTCGTGCTTTCCGGGGAATAGATAATATTTTTTGCCTGGCGAATAATCTCGGCACGGATCCCGCGTAGTTCGCTGTGCTGGGGTTTGCCGTGACCAATCAGAAGTAACATACCCTCGCTCATCATGCCGACGATGGCAGCTCGTTGTGCGATCACCCTGGCGGGCAATTCAGGTCTCATCTCGGTGATGATCGCAGCGATACTCTGCCTGTGCATGATGTAGAACCTGTCAAGGGCAGCGGCAGCATCCGCGTCCCGGGAAGCCAGGGCCCAGACCTCGGGAAAAAACTGGCAGACAAAGGGTTCTTTCAGGTCATCAATGAGAAAACCAAGCACGTTCTCCAGCTTCTTTTCCGGTGCAAGACCGGCATAGTTATTACGAGTCACCTGGTACTGCCCGATGTAGTAGGTGCTAATGGTGTATTCCAGAACTTCGGTCAAAAGGTCGCGCTTGGTGGGAAAATAATACTGCACGGTGCGCAGGTGAACGCCCGCTGCCTTGGCCACGCTGCGCATGGAAAACTGGCTATGGCCCTTTTCTGCCAGTGCGCTACGGGCTGCCTCCAGCAGGATGATCTTTGTGGGTTGTAGTTTCTTCTTGGGCATGTTGCCAGCATAAGGCAAAGCGCCTCACGCCTCCAGCGCCATCAACACATTTCCTTTAGCTGCAGGAAATACAGGGAAAGTTTGATTCAAATCAGGTTTTGAGTGTCATGGTCTAAAATATAATTAATAGACACCCAGCAAGGTATGACCTGATGCCTTTATCAGAACTCGTTCTCGTCGTAATGGGCCTGCTCACCGTGGCGATGCTGGCTGCAGGCATCTGCAGGAATCTTCCCGTGCCCTATACGGTTTTCCTGGTGATACTGGGCCTCGTGCTGGGTGGTATGGCCAGGTCATGGCCGCAATTTGAGAACCTGCAGGCATTCCAGCTCACCCCTGAACTTGTGCTATTCCTTTTTTTACCTGCACTGATCTTTGAATCGGCTTTCAACCTGGATGGAAGACAATTGCTGAAGGACATTGGCCCCATTCTTTGCCAGGCGGTGCCTGCGCTGCTGATCTCAACGGGTCTTATCGGCGCCGGTCTCTGGTTTCTCATCGATCTTGATATTACCCTGGCCCTGCTTTTTGGTGCCCTGATTTCTGCCACTGATCCTGTTGCTGTTGTTGCCCTGTTCAAGGAGCTGGGTGCGCCGCAACGCCTGAATGTACTGGTTGAGGGCGAATCGCTGCTCAACGATGCTACCGCCATCGTCGTGTTCAATATTATCCTGGGTATCCTGCTCACAGGTAGCTTTGTTATTTCCGATCTCGGTGGCGCCATGCTGGATTTTCTGCGGGTTTTCATCGGTGGTGCCTGCGTGGGAGTCATTACAGGTGTCGTGATCAGTGAAGTCCTGCATCGAATGAAAGCGGGTCTTAGCGCTTACATGGTGATGTCGGTAGTGCTGGCCTATGCAAGTTTTGCG
>CAZXDV010000101.1:0-10256 GCA_964639535.1 uncultured Enterobacteriaceae bacterium
CATTCCACTGCATGGCTAGCTGAACCACGACCCCTTCTTTCTCTGTGTCGATATCTATAACCGTCTCGTGCAAAGGCGTCTTGTTGCGGTTTAGATGGGTAACAAACGCGCTAATGCCGCCCTGGTACTCAAACACGTCATTTTTTCCGTTTCTCTCATCTACCAGCTCAATTCGCACCCCCGAGTTAAGAAACGACAGTTCCCGCAACCGCTTCGACAGTATGTCGTAATGGAACTCTATGTTTTTAAAGACTTTTTCGCTAGCCAGGAATTTTATTTCCGTACCACTGTGATTGGATTCTGCAATAGCAGAGAGTTCCCCCTGGGGCTCCCCTTCGCGATACTCCTGCCGGTAGCAGTGACCTTCACGGTAAATGGTTAGTTCCAGCTTGTCAGACAGGGCATTAACGACAGACACCCCCACACCATGCAAGCCCCCGGATACCTTGTAGGAGTTATCATCAAATTTTCCACCTGAATGCAATGTGGTGAGAATAACCTGGGCTGCTGACACTCCCTCTTCTTCATGTACCCCGACGGGGATTCCCCGTCCATTATCAATCACTGATATGGACTCGTCGGTATGGATTATGACTTTTATCTCGGAACAGTAACCTGCCAGGGCTTCGTCGATACTATTATCCACAACCTCAAAAACCATGTGGTGCAAACCAGTACCATCATCGGTGTCCCCGATATACATACCCGGCCGCTTCCTGACCGCCTCGAGACCCTTTAGTACCTTGATCTGGGATGAGTCATAATTTTCATTATCTGTCATGCATCTTTCTCGCTTGGAAATTCGTTATTCTACCACTTTTTAAACAATCCCTGTTCCACGTGAAACCTTGCCATTCCGTGGAAATCCGGGTGATTTTTATCAAATTCAGTTGCCGTGAGAAATACCTGCCCCTGGTAGTCTTCAAGGTAGCGATAAACTTCCAGCCTGGACTTTTCATCAAGCTCCGCGGTGAAGTCGTCAATCAGGAAAATTGGTAACTCACCGCCCTGTTTTACAAATACCCTTGCTACCGCTAGTTGCAGCACCACGACGAATCTTTTTAATTGCCCCCTGGAAAAAACCCTGGATAACAGTTCTTCATCAAACAGGAAACGCACATCGGCCTTGTGGGGGCCGAAACCAGTAAAGCCCAGCCGATAATCAGCCTCCCGTTCGTTTTCAAGGTAACTTGCCAGGTCCATATCAGCTGGCCCGCCAGCATAAAGCTCCAGCGCGTAATTACCTTCAGGCCGAAGCTCCGGTATTTTCAGTAACTCTTCCTGCAAGCCCTCAATAAAGCGTTTCCTGACCTTGTTGAGCTCTGCTGCGCTTTCGCACATTGCCCGTTCCCAGCCCCTTAACTCATCCCTGGACTGGTTCTTCTTCAGCAAGATGTTACGGTTCCTCAGGGCTTTTTGATAACTTCGCCATGCCACCAGGTATCCTGGTTCCACGTGAAACATCGCCCAGTCCAGCCAGTGCCTCCTCTCTTTTGGACTACCCGTCAACAGGCCCTGGCTATCAGGGGTGCTCAGGACAACGGGAATATTCCTTGCCTGCTCTGATACCGTTCCCAGCAGCTCTCCATTGAACTTTATGGTTGTTGCCCCGTGGGACTTCTCTATACCAGTCGTAATAAGCTCATCACTGGCGTTCTTCAGCCGGGCGGAAACCAGCAAGCTCTTTTCTTTTCGCTGGATTACTTCCCGAATCCGAGGGCTTCGAAATGATCGGGCGCGCGCCAGGAGGTGGACGGCTTCCAGCAATGCTGTTTTTCCCGCAGCATTAGGGCCAGAGATAAAATTAACCCCCTGCCCGGGTTCTATAACAATATCGCTGAGATTTCTTACGTTTTGTACGGAAAGGGATTCGATGTACATCAAAGTCGCATAGGCATGACGACATATTTACTCTGCGAATCATCTTCCGGCAATATCAGGCAACTGCTATTCGGGTCAGACACCGTCAATATCACCGAGCCTGTTTTTATGATCCCCAGGGCGTCCAGCAGGTAGGAAACATTAAATCCTATTTCCATTTCTGCGCCATCATATTCCACCTGCAGCTCTTCCTCTGCTTCTTCCTGCTCAGGGTTATGGGCCAGCGCCCTCATGCGATTTTCTTCAAGTAAAATCCTGACGCCACGGTATTTCTCATTGGACAGGATCGAAGCCCTGGTAAGGCTCTGTCGTAGTAATTCGCGATCTGCTTTAACCGGCGAATTCCCTGCTTCAGGAATCACCCTGGTGTAATCAGGAAACTTGCCGTCGATAAGCTTGGAAGTAAATTGCAGGTTGGCCCAGGAAATCCTGACGTGGTTTTTACACACCTGGATCTTTGCAGCTTCGTCGGAATCATGGAAAAGCCTGATTAATTCAGAAATCCCTTTTCTTGGCACTATCACCTGGATCGCCTCGTCCACGCCCTGTTCAAGACTTGCGTCACACAGGGCAAGCCTGTGACCGTCGGTGGCTACTGCCCTGAGGTTATTCTTCTCCAGTTCCAGCAACATTCCATTCAGGTAGTAACGAACATCCTGCTGCGCCATGGCAAATGCTGTTTTATCCAGCAGGGACTTCAGCTTGCTCTGGGACATCTCCAGTTCTGCTACGACGGCGAGATCATCTATCAGGGGGTATTCCTGTGCCGGTAATGTTGTCAGGGTGAAGCGGCTTTTACCTGAAGTCAGTACTGCCTTGTCACTTTTTACACTCAAGCTGATTTCTGACCCTTCAGGCAGGGTGCGACAGATATCGAGGAGCTTCCTGGCTGGTAGCGTTGTTTCTTCATTTTCACCAAAGTCGCCCTTGATAGAAGTCATAAGCTCAACTTCCATGTCTGTGCCGGTCAGGAAAAGTCCTTCACTGGTAATTTTTAGAAGAACATTTGAGAGAATTGGCAGGGTCTGGCGACGTTCAACGACACCGTTAATGATCTGCAAGGCTGGCAGTAGTTCTTCCCGGTTAATATTAAATTTCATTTATATAAACCTGTTATTATGTTTACTATGTCTGTGGATATGTGTATAACTCTTAAAAATATATAAAATTCAGCTAGTTATGTTTATTCAGGTAGCGCTTACCAGGGGTGCTGGCCCTGTGGGTTACCTGTGTCTTTATCTGGACATCTATTCGTTTTTTTTCTGTACCCAAATTTATTAACAGTTTTTATTCACCTTGTCAGGATGCTGGAAAGGTTCTTGTAGTCTTCCTCTATCTTCTGATCCTTTTGCTGTAATTCAGCGATTTTCCTGCACGCATGCAGGACCGTTGTGTGGTCCCTGCCACCAAAAGCATCTCCTATCTCGGGTAAACTGTGACTGGTGAATTCCTTTGCCAGGGTCATGGCTATTTGCCTGGGCCTGGCCACAGATCTGCTTCTTCTCTTGGACAGGAGATCAGCTACCCTGATCTTGTAATATTCCGCCGTGGTTTTTTGAATATTATCCAGGGTGACCTGTTTATCCTGGAGAAGTAGCAGGTCTTTCAGGGAGTTTTGCGTGAAATCCAGGTTGATCGCGTTGCCGGTTAAATTGGCATTGGCGATTACACGGTTTAGTGCGCCTTCCAGTTCCCTGACATTAGATCTGAATCGTTTTGCTATGAAAAAACAGACATCATCAGGTATGTGAATACCAACTAACTCTGCTTTTTTCTTGATAATAGCGACCCGTGTTTCGAGTTCCGGTGGCTCGATGGCTACAGTCAGGCCCCAGCCAAAGCGAGATTTAAGCCGTTCTTCCAGGCCGCTTACTTCCTTGGGGTAGCGATCGCAGGTCAGTATTATCTGGTGCTCCCCTTCCAGCAGGGCGTTGAAGGTGTGAAAAAACTCTTCCTGGGAACGCTCCTTGCCGGCGAAAAACTGGATATCATCAATGAGAAGGGCATCCAGTGAACGGTAATAGCGTTTGAATTCATTTATCGCGTTGTGCTGCAGGGCTCTTACCATGTCCTGTACAAAGCGCTCGGAATGGAGGTAGGCGATATTTGCATCCGGCTTTTCCGCCAGTATCGCCTTTCCCACGGCATGCATCAGGTGAGTCTTTCCGAGACCGACGCCGCCATAGATAAACAGGGGGTTATAGGCCAGCCCAGGGTTTTCGGCGGCCTGTAATGACGCTGCCCTGGCAAGCTGGTTCGACTTTCCCTCGACAAAATTCTCAAAAGAAAAATTACCGTTGAGGTTGGTTGAGTTTCTTTGCACCCGGGACGTGGTTTTTTCCGGTGCCGGCTTGCTGGCGGGCGCTTCCTGGCTGGTGGCTTTGCGCGCCTGGCTTCCCACGAGAATATTGATATTAAAGGATGAATTGCCGGAGTTTTGTTGAATATGCTGCCTGATCAGGTCCAGGTACTGCTCGTTAACCCAGTCCAGTACAAAGCGGTTTGGTGCATAAATATCTATACCGTTGTCTGCCTCAACCACCTGCAAGGGCCTGATCCAGGTGTTAAATTGCTGTGGCGCCAGGTCACCTTCCAGTTTTTCGAGACAGGACTTCCACACGGACATTTTTATCAGCTTACTCCAGTTCCTGGTAGTAACCAGGGGTTTTTGATGGCAAGAGTCTATACCTCATTGCCAGACTTATCCACAGGCAAAGCATGCCTTTATATTATTGTTAACATTGACAATAGAAAGTATTCGGAAGTACTATTGCCGGCTTTTTACGGCACCGACAAGTTCGGTCCAACTCGAGTTTAATTAAAATGAAACGCACATACCAACCAAGCAAGTTAAAACGTAAAAGAAAACATGGTTTTCGGGTCCGTATGAGGACAAAGGCCGGAAGACAGGTTATCAAGGCAAGGAGATCCAAGGGCAGGAAGCGACTATCTGCCTGACCATGAGGTGCGGGAATTTTCAAAAAACTCGAGGCTTCTAACAGGATCGGACTACAAAAAAGTTTTCAATTCTTCCCGGCGTTTCTCAGACGCTTATTTCCTGGTGCTGGCAAGTAGCAACCAGGAAGTAAACGCCAGGCTGGGCATGGCAATATCAAAGAAAAAACTACAGTCTGCGGTGCAGCGAAACCGCCTGAAAAGAATAATCAGGGAAAGTTTCAGACACCATAAAACAAGCCTGGCCGGTAAAGATGTTGTAGTGCTGGCTAACAATAATGTCCACAAGGCGAAAAACCAGGCCCTGACCAGCTCCCTGGAAAGCATCTGGAAGAAAATAGAAAAATGCGAAAAATGCTAACCTTCCTGGTGCGATGCTACAGCTTTGCGATTAGCCCTTTCCTTGGGCAAAACTGCAGGTTTTATCCGAGCTGCTCCCAATACACAATCGAGGCAATCAACGAACACGGTTCTTTGAAGGGTTTGTGGTTGTCCATCAAGAGAATTTCCTGTTGTCATCCTTTCCATGAAGGCGGTGTCGACCCGGTTCCCCAGAAGACAAGGTAATGGAAACAACGCGTTTTATCCTGGTTATTGCGCTGTGCCTGGTGTCCCTCATGCTGTGGCAGGAGTGGGAAAAGGATTATGGCGAACCTGCCGCAGTAGAAACAGTCACCGTAACCGCAGGTGAAAATGCACAGACTCCGGATTTCGAAGAGCTGCCGCAGCAAGAGGTGACAGAAACTGCAGCAACTGTAGAAACAAAAACCATTGTGAACAATAGCTCGCCGGTGGCAGCACCTGCTGCAAAAACACTGGTGTTAGAAAGTGACGTGTTGCGGCTCGAGGTATCTACTCGCGGTGGTGGCATAGAAAAAGCCAGCCTGAAAAAATACCCGGCATCAGCCGATACCCCGGATGTACCCTTCGTGCTACTGGATAACACGGAAGAGCTGGTATACCTGGTCCAGGGAGGGCTTCTGAGTAACGAAGAAGCGCCTACACACCAGGCGGTTTATCGAGCGGCGGGTGCTCAACATTCCCTCGCAGAGGGAGAGGACAGGCTTGTCGTGCCAATGACCTGGCAGTCTGCTAATGGAATGGCAGTGACAAAAACCTACACGCTTACCCGCGGAAGCTATCTTATCGAGGTGGCCTACAGCGTGGAAAACAGCAGCGCCGACACCTGGAAGGGCAGGGCCTACCAGCAGATCAAGCGCTCAGCGCCAACGGAAGGGCGGCGACTAATCTATACCTACACCGGTGCCGTGATCTCCAGCCCGGAAGAGCGATATGAAAAGATCGACTTTGATGACATGAGCGATCAAAAGCTGGAGCGTGACATCAAGAATGGTTGGGTTGCAATGTTACAGCATTACTTTGTTACCGCACTGGTTCCAACGGACAAGGAGCGTAGCTACCGTTACTACACCAGCGCACTTGCCAATGAAAAATACCTGCTGGGGGCAATCGGCCCGGTGACCCAGGTATCTGCCGGCGATAGCACCACGATAAAAAATGAAATCTACCTGGGGCCAAAAATCCTCGAGGACCTGGACAAGATTACAGATGGGCTGGAGCTAACCGTCGACTACGGCATGCTGTGGTTTATTGCCAAGCCTCTTTTCCTTGTGCTGAACAAGCTGCATGACCTGACCTCCAACTGGGGCTGGTCAATTATCCTGGTAACGATAATTCTAAAGCTGCTGTTTTTCCCCCTGTCAGCTGCCGGTTACAAGTCGATGGCCAACATGCGCCGGGTACAGCCGCGACTGGTTGCGCTGAAAGACAGGTACAAGGACGATCGTAACAAGTTAAACCAGGCCATGATGCAAATTTACAAGGAGGAGAAGATCAATCCTTTCGGTGGGTGTTTTCCCATCCTTGTGCAGATTCCGGTGTTTATTGCTCTTTACTGGGTTCTGCTTGAAAGTGTTGAACTCAGGCAGGCCTCTTTTGCTCTCTGGCTGACGGATCTCTCCAGCAAGGATCCTTTTTATGTATTGCCGGTGCTGATGGGCATTACCATGTTTGTCCAGCAAAAGCTAAACCCACCTCCCATGGACCCGGTGCAGGAAAAGGTCATGTCCTTCCTGCCGTTTATTTTCACAGTGTTCTTTGCATTCTTTCCTTCAGGGCTCGTGCTTTACTGGGTGGTGAACAACATCCTTTCCATTGCCCAGCAGTGGCAGATTACCCGTAGCCTGGAGAAGGCTGGTATCGCTACCAAATCTTAAATATTATCGGTCGTAAATGAACGACCCAGCAGAAACCATTGCCGCAATAGCAACAGCCACGGGTAAGGGTGGTATTGGTGTTGTTCGTGTTTCCGGTCCCGGCTCAAGGG
The DNA here is from genome assembly GCA_964639535.1 of uncultured Enterobacteriaceae bacterium. GTDB lineage: Bacteria > Pseudomonadota > Gammaproteobacteria > Eutrophobiales > Eutrophobiaceae > WLWS01. The sequence continues at coordinate 7,184 of CAZXDV010000101.1, forward strand.
AAATCGCCAGGCAAATCATTAAAAAAGATCCCCAGCCTCGACAGGCCCTTTACAGTTCTTTTCGCGCGGAAAGCGGGGAGCTTATCGATCGTGGCATCCTGCTTTATTTCCAGGCACCGGCTTCCTATACCGGGGAGGACGTGGTTGAATTCCAGGCGCACGGCGCCACCGCCACACTGGAGTGCCTGTTACAGGAGTGTATAAGCAGGGGAGCAAGGCTGGCACGACCCGGTGAATTTACCGAGCGTGCTTTTCACAATGACCGTCTTGACCTGTTGCAGGCAGAAGCCGTCGCTGACCTGATAAACAGCCAGAGCCGGGAGTCTGCCCAGAGCGCGATGCGATCCCTGGGCGGAGAGTTTTCCCGCGGCATAAATGACCTTGTGTCCGAAATAGAGGAGCTCCGCGTGTTTACGGAAAGTGCGCTGGACTTTCCTGAAGAGGAAATTGATTTTATAAAAGAATCGGACCTGGACAAAAAAATTGCCAACACCATTGAGAAAGTGCTGCAGGTGCTGGAGTCGGCCAGGCAGGGCAGGGTGATGCTTGATGGTGCAAGCATCACTATCGTTGGTGAGCCAAATGTTGGTAAATCCAGCCTGTTGAATCGGCTGGGGCGGAGTGACCGTGCAATAGTCAGTTCACAGCCGGGTACCACCAGGGACGTGCTTGAAGATAATATTATTATCAACGGCGTTCCCCTGAGAGTGACAGACACGGCGGGCATTCGATCAACCGCAGATGAAATTGAGAAAGAAGGCATTGATCGCGCCACCAGGGAAGCCCAACAGGCTGACCTGGTTCTGCTCGTGCTTGACGCGAGTAACAGGAATGACGAAGAGGTAAAAAAGTTTTTACCGGGAAGTGCCAGGGTCATCGAGGTGTTAAACAAGATAGACCTGCTGGCAGGGGAAGAGCTTGAAGGGCACGAAAAAAAAGAAACAGGGAAAGAAGGATCTGGACAGGTGTACGTGTCCGCGAAGACGGGCGAGGGCCTCGATGACCTTCGGGAAAAAATATATTCCTGCCTGAACCCGCACACCGCTGAGCGTAGCTTGCCCGGCAGGGCCAGGCACATAGAAGCCCTTGAGCTTACCCTCGTTGAGCTTGAACAGTCCATGAGGCAGGTTCGACACGCACAGCCTGCAGCAGAGCTTATCGCTGAAGACCTGCTGCGTGCACAGCAGGCGCTGGAGTCTATCACGGGAAAGACAGTCGCAGATGACCTGCTTGGAAAAATCTTTTCCAGTTTTTGTATCGGTAAGTGAGATGGAGAATAAACAGCGCATACTTTTCATCGGCCTGAGCTGCGTGGGCGATGCGGTTATGACGACCCCCGTACTGCAGGCACTGCACCAGGCTTACCCGGAGGCCTGCATAGACATCGTGGCGGACAGCCGATCATCAGATATTTTTCAGCACTGTCCATACCGGGGAAAGTTTTATTACAAGGACAAGGCCCGCTTTCTCAGGGGCGCACCAGGGCTCCTCAAGGAACTGTGGAAGACCCGCTATGACATTATCGTGGACCTTAGAACTGATGGTCTCACCCTGCTGATGCGAGGCAGGGAAAAGTTTACCAAGAGAAAAGCAGCAAGCTATGGCCCTCATGCAATTGAGGGGTTCATGGGTGTAATAAAAAAAATCCATAAAGACAGCGCGATTCCCTCAACCACGACCTGGCTGAATGAAGAACTGCTTGCGGCAGCTGATGCCGCTTTGAACAAGACGGGGGCGGGCCGTGTGCTGGCAATGGCACCCGGTTGTGGTGGCAAGAACCCAAGGAAGTTCTGGCCTACGGAAAATTACGCCGCCCTGGCAAACAGGCTTGCAGGTGAATTTAATAGCGTGGTGCTCCTGGGAAGCGCAGAAGACAGCGCGCTTACCGGGCAAATCGCCGATCAACTTAATTTGCCCGCGCTTGATGTGGCAGGTAAAACCGGGTTGCTGGAGGCTGCAGCACTACTGCAGAAATCAGGCATGTTTGTGGGTAGTGATTCCGGGCTTGGTCACGTGGCCGGTTCCGTCGGTACACCAACCCTGACATTTTTTAGTGTCGATCAACCGTCACGATGTTTGCCCTGGGGGCCTGCCGCACACTATCTTGAGGGCAAGGACGGTGATGCGCGAAACATCCCGGTGGATTCGGCGGAACAAAGCATAAGGGCAGTGTTGAATAGCTGAATGAATATCACCCAGGTCATGTTGGCAAAAAAATTCGGCGGCGCCGAGAGGCTCTTTGTTGACTTCTGTATTGCCCTCGCGGAATCCGGCGAGGATGTCCAGGCTATTTGCCAGGAGGGTTCTGAAGCCGCAAGGCTGCTTGAGAACAGGCCCGGGGTCAGGCTCGAGACAATACGCGTACTTGGGAACTGGGATTTCCTGGCAAGGGCGAAGATCGTAAAACTGCTTTTAGAACACTCAAGTGAAGTGGTGCAGGCTCACCTGGCGCGCGCTGCCCTGTTGGCAGGCAAGGCCTGTGATGAACTTGGCCTGCCCCTGGTGGTGACCACGCATAACTATATTGACCTGAAGTACTACAGGTACGTCAGCAAGTTGGTGCCTCCAACCCATGCCCAGCTTGATTACTATGTTTCCAGGGGGTTTCCGCGGGAGAAGACCGCCCTTATCCGGCATTTTTCTCCCCTTGATGCCAGTAACAGGCCGCCGCAAAGAAGCCGGGAAGAACTTCGCCTGGTCAGCGTAGGCCGGCTGGTAGAAAAAAAGGGCTTTCACGTGTTGCTCAGCGCTTTTGCCGGGTTGGAAAACAGCAAGCTGCGGCTGGAAATCGGCGGAAGCGGCCCGGAGCAGCAAAAGCTGCAGGGCATGATCGACGAACTTGGTTTAAAGGACAGGGTGAGCCTTGTCGGCTGGATTGAGAACGTCGAAGATTTTCTCAGCGCAGGAGATATTTTTATCCTGCCGTCGCTTGATGAACCTTTTGGCATCGTGGTACTGGAAGCAATGGCGGCAGGTATGCCAATAGTGTCGACAAGAAGCCAGGGGCCCTCGGAAATATTAAACGAGGAAACTGCCTGGCTGTGTGATATTGATGATGAACAATCTATGCGCC
>CAZXDV010000102.1:0-10244 GCA_964639535.1 uncultured Enterobacteriaceae bacterium
TTTTCATCGTACTTCAAGTTGCGCAATTGTGGTAGATTATCATCTCGCATGTGCATGGAAATTTGTGCGCATTGGTTGTTCCAACATTCAGAACAGGTGGGAGACTTAGCATGGGTGTACGTCGAGTATTGGTAATTTGTTTGAGTTTGTCATTATTTTTTAGTGCGGGAAGTATTTCCGCAAGAGAGGATACGAGGACGCCCGAAGAGAAGGCGTTTCAATTTCGCGACGGTCTTTTTCGTGTGATCGAATACAAGTTCGGTCGTATGATCGGTGCAAAATTCGCTGGCGACAAGGCTGGCTTCCACAAGAACGCCGCAGAAATAGCCTGGCTCTCCAAGATGGTCACGGAAGGGTTTATTCCAAACAGTATCGTCAAAGGCAGCCGAGCCAAGGCAGAGATCTGGGAAGACTGGGATAAATTTGAAAAACGGGCGATGGATTTCACTTCAAATATGAATGGCCTTGCTGATCCGGCATATGATATCGACAGTTTTAATCCGAAGAAATTTGGCGGTGATAACTGTGGTGGGTGTCACCGGGCCTTTAAATCTCGAGAGCCGAAAAGCTAGTTTTTAACGCGGTTCCAGTAATAGCAATCTTAGGGTCGCTTGTAGCGACCCTTTTTTGTTTCATATCAGGCAAACTTGACCATCAGGAAAACTGCCGCTGCCCATACAATCAAGATAACCAGGGCAAGGCCCGATTTTGAAGACACCACGACATCTTCAGGTTGAGTGTCAATGTTCTTCTTACCTGTGACCATGGGTTTAAGCAGGTTTTCCTTCTTGAAGAACAGGTAAAAAAAGACTGCCAGGATGTGCAGGACAATCAGCGCCAGTAGAACGTTAAAATTCAAATGATGGAATTCAGTTAGCCTGTCTGCAGTTTTTGTTGAAACATAGTCACTAAGTGGGCCGAAGTACCAGTCTTCGTCGTTGGAAAAAAGGCCGCTGACCGCCTGTAATAACATAACCCCGAGTAATGCGAACACGGAAAGGCTACCGAGTGGATTATGACCCGTGAATTTCGTTGATTCTTTCTTAAATATTCCGGACGCATAGCTCAATATTTGCGCTGGCGAATACAGCATATTTTTAAATCGCGCGTAATTCGTGCCAAGAAAACCCCAGGTCAGGCGAAAGAGCAACAGGCCAAGTGCACAGTAGCCACTTAGAAAATGCTTATCCAGGTCTTCCATAACTTCAACACTGTACCAGGAGAAAAAGACCAGGATGACGATAAGCCAGTGGAACAAACGGGTTGGCAGATCCCACACAAGAAAGGACTTATTTGATTGCATCAGGCACCCACGATATCAGTAAGTGGCCTTTACTGTAGCGATAAAAGCTGGAAGTGTAAATTGGGGATTGCCGGGGCTAAACTTAATTCAGGTTTACAACATTTTTTTCTTCTTGCTGCATGCCGCGGTACCATTCTTCAAACTCTTTAACATTGACGGGGCGGCTGTAATAGTAACCCTGGCCGATGTCGCAGCCCCTTTCAAGGAGTATCTCGGCCTGCTCCGCGTTTTCAACGCCTTCTGCGATTACCTTTAGGTTCATACTCCTGGAAAGCGCTGTTATTGCGTCTACGATGACGCGGTCCTCGTCATTGACGTGGAGATCCCTGACAAAAGACTGGTCAATCTTGATGGTGTCTATTGGAAGTTTTTTCATATAGGCGAGCGAGGAGTATCCCGTACCAAAGTCGTCAATAGAAATAGTCAGTCCAATAGATTGCAGGTCACGCAGTATGGGTATGACGTTGTCTATGTTATCCATCACCATGCTTTCGGTGACTTCAATTTCAAACAACGCAGGATCCACCTTGTGCTTGTCAAAAGTTGCTCTTAGTAAACCAGGAAGTTTCTTGTCGTGCATGTGCCTGGCTGACAGGTTGATCGATAGGTTCTGAATAGAAATTCCCGCAACTTGCCAGGCCTCCAGTTGCCGGATCGCCTCGGCGATTACCCATTCTCCGATTGGAATAATCAGTCCCGATGTCTCCGCCACGGGTATGAACTCTGCCGGGGAAACAAGACCTATATCCGGATGACACCAGCGAATCAGGGCCTCAGCGCCGTAAACCTGTCCATTCAGAAGAGACATCTTGGGTTGGTAGAACAGTTCAAATTGTTCCTTTTCCAGTGCACGTCGCAGGTTTGCTTCCAGTGAAAGCTTCTCAAACGCTCTCACGTTCATTTCTTTCTTGTAATATTTGAAGCGATTCCTGCCCTCGGCCTTGGCATTCTGAAGGGCGGTGCTGGCATTATTCATTAGTTCCTCTTCCGAGTGACCATCATCCGGAAAAACACTGATGCCGACGCTGCTGGTGACTGTAACTTCATTTTCACCAAGCATGATGGGTTCAGAAAGTTTTTCCGTCACTCGCCGGGCGACAACTGCTGAATCTTCGGCAGAGCCAGGCTCAGTTACCATGATGACGAAATCATCCCCTCCCAGGTGTGCGAGGGCGCTGCTTGTTTCCTCTTCACCCTTGGCCACCAGGTCGCAGGAGCGCACGCACTCTTTTAACCTTTCCCTGATTGTCAGGAGTACCTGGTCACCAGCGTCAAATCCGAGGCTATTGTTGATTCGTTCAAATCGATCAAGATTCAGTACCAGCACAGCCAGTCTTCGGGATTTCCTGGAAGCAAGGTTAAGTGATTGCCGCAGGTTGCGAAGGAAATACTGCCTGTTTGGAAGACCGGTCAGCTTGTCATAGAAGGACAGGTTTTCAACCTGCTGTTCGACGCGTTTTCGATTTGTAATGTCCTGTATGGCCCCGGAAAGCACATCGTTCCCGAACTGGGTATCACTTTGATACTCGGCAAAATTTATAACGTGAATCAGCGCACCAGATCCCGTAGTCAGCCGTTGCTCCATGGTGAAGCCTTTCCTGTTTTTTCTCGCTTCGATGTAGCAGTTCAGATATTCATCACGATCAGCATCAAGCACATGACGGATAAACTCATCCATATTTTCAATCTTTGTCGTATCATCAATTTCCAGGAGTTTTTTCAGCTCTGGTGAGCAATGCATTCGGCCGGAACCCAGTTCCAGCTCCCAGTAGCCGATACGAGCGAGCCTCTGCGCATTTTCCAGGCGATTTTCATTTTTGCGCAATTCATCTGCAGTACGCTTGGCCCGTAACATGTATTGCAGGCGGTGAGCCAAAAGCAGGTAATTTATGGGCTTGGTGATGAAGTCTGTGGCTCCAACGTTATATGCCTGGGTGATAGAGTCATAATCATCAAGTGCAGTCATGATTAATATGGGAAGGTGTTGTCCGGCAGGAAGTTTCCTCACTTCGGTGCAAAACTCAAAGCCATCCATGTATGGCATCATGACATCAGAGAGGATGATGTCGGGCATGCGCTCATTGAAACAACGCAGGCCAACCAGGCCATTATGGGCTTCTTCAACTTCAAAATCATTTTGTTCAAGAGCTTCACGGATCATCAGTCGTGCAGCCTCGTCATCTTCAACCACGAGTACCAGTGGTAAGGTTTTATTCTCTTTACTCATCATGACTGCTCCCCGTTCATGCTGCTTCTTTCTGACTTTCAAACTGGAGTGCGCGGCAGACTCCCTCGAACTCAAACTCAAGAAAGTCGAGCTTGCCCAGGGCATTCTCCAGGTTGTTATCCCGCCCCATTTTTTCCAGCTCACTGCACAGCGAGGCCATTTCATTAGCCCCAAGGCTGGCGCTGCTTGATTTCAGACTGTGTGCGGCATGTCGCAACTTGTCGGCATCACCAGTGGAAATGGCCTGGCTGATCTCCTGCATTAATTCAGGGCTTTTTTCCAGGTAAAGGTCGATTATCTTTAACAGCATATTTGCTGAATCAGCTCTTTGTAGCTGCTTGATACGTGATATTGCCTCGGGATCCAGGGAGGAGACATGACCCTTGTCGGCTACTTCCTTTGTACTCACCGGGCTTTCCTTAATGTCTTTTGAAACTTCCAGGGGGAGCCACTGTTTTAGAATTCCGAAAAGCTGGTTGCTGGTAAATGGTTTACTGAGGTAGTCATCCATTCCTGAGTCCAGGCATCGCTGCCTGTCTCCTTGAAGCGCATTGGCTGTCAGTGCCACGATGGGAATGTGGCTGTCCTGCTGCATTGCTTCCCACTTTCGAATTTCTGCCGTTGCTTCAAAGCCGTCCATTTCGGGCATCTGGCAATCCATTAATATCATGTCGTAAGGATCTGTCTGGCGGTCAAGGGGATAATTAGTCACGGCATCAAGCGCTTCTTTGCCGTTGTAAACGAATTTAAAGCGACAACCGAAATTCTCCAGCATCTGCGTTATCAGCTCCTTGTTGATGGGGTTGTCCTCGGCAACAAGCACATGACCACCGATTTCCTGGTTTTCTTCCGGCCCTTCCTCGGTGCTGATGATACGCATGGGTTGTGTCTGGTCCTGGCTGTTGGCATAAACTTTTACCAGGCAATTAAAAAGATCAGACTGGCGTAAGGGCTTGTTAAGGTACGCTTCAACACCGGCAAGCATCCATTCACCGCTTTCTGCCAGTTGTGCAATTGAACTCAGGATAATTACCCTGGTGTTCTTCAGTTTCTCATCCTGCCTGAGTTTTTTTGTCAGGGTGATTCCATTCATGTCTGGTAATTGCTTGTCCAGCAAAACGATGTCAAAGGGATGACCCTGTTCCTCGGCCAGGTATAGTTTGTGTAAGGCCGTTTTTGCATTTGCTGCGCTTTCGTACTGCGCACCCCAGCCTTCTACCTGCGCCTGGGTGATCCTGCAGATGGTTTCGTTTGAGTCGACCAGCAGGATCTTCGCACCCGAAATACTTCCGTTTTTCAGACCTCTTGTATTTCGCAGCTTGCCCGCATCGTCTTTATTCAGCTTAAGCCGAAACCAGAACGTGGAGCCCTTGCCGAATTCACTGTCGAGCCCAATTTCGCCATCCATGAGTTCGACCAGTTTCTTGCATATGGCCAGGCCAAGTCCTGTTCCCCCGTATTGCCTTGTCATGCTTCCATCAACCTGGGTAAAGGAGTCAAAAACATGGGCACATAGCTCTTGCTTGATACCAATCCCGGTGTCACTTACCGAAAATTGCACAAGCGCGTGGGAATCTGTTTCTTCGAGGAAGGCCAGCTTGATCAGCACATCGCCCTTCTCGGTAAATTTCATTGCGTTACCAATCAGGTTAGTCAGGAGTTGCCTGATTCGAATCGGGTCACCGTTAAAAGCAGTGTGAGAATTTACCGGGTAGGTTGACGCAAGCTCGACAGCCTGCTGTTCCGCCTTACGTGCGAACATGGCTGAAGTGTCCTCGATAAGTTGCCTCAGGTCGAAAGCTTCTTCCTTGAGTTCCAGTTTTCCTGCTTCGATTTTCGAAAAATCCAGCACATCATTAATAATAGTTAACAGTGCCTCACCGGACTGGTGGATGGCTTCGGCAAATCGTACCTGCTTGTTATTGAGCTCGGTTTTTAACAGCAGCTCTGTCATTCCAAGCACACCGTTCATGGGTGTTCGAATCTCGTGACTCATGGTGGCAAGGAACTCGGCCTTTATGCGGGTGGCGTTTTCCGCATCCCTGATGGCCAACCTGAGTTCTTCTTCCACTCTCTTGTGATTATCACTTTCGATCTTGAGCTTACGTTCCGTCTCGTTGATGAGGTTTTTTGCCTCGCCCAGGCAGGATTTAAGGTTTTCATTTTCCTGCCCGAGGTGTTCAAGAAATTCAGCGTCCTGCGCACGTTTTCTGCGTTGTACAAAAGCCAACAGGCACATGCTACAAAGCATGAGAATTATCAGTGACAGGTAGACGAGTTGCGAATTACCGGCAATTTCCATGTTTTTCTGCTTTGTATTTGATGGATTACGTGTTTCAAATGACGGATTTACACAACCGGGATATCGGTTATTTCCGCAAAAACTTGAGAGGAATGGCGCGCATTGAAACAACACCGGGAGCAGTGTTGAATTTCGCCAGTTGAAACCCGGACCATTGCCGGGAGCCCGGGGTACAGGGAGCTTTACGCGTGATATTATATGAAAAACTACATACAGGGCCCGACAAGGGCTAGCAAGGGGAGACGGGAAAAATGCACGAATTTGAGTACGTTGCGGTGCAAACTCTGGACGAGGCAACCAGCTTGCTGGCAGAACGTAAAGGTGACGTTCGACTGCTGGCGGGAGGTACCGACCTTATCGTCAATATGCGGGTCGGAAGAAGGAGCCCGGGCGTTGTTATCGATGCCAAGAAAATTGATGAATTGAGGCAGTTGGAACTTGGCGACGCTGGCCTTTCAATTGGCGCAGCGGTGAGCTGTCGTGAAATCTGGGAAAACGACGCCATCAGGAAAGCCTACCCGGCCTTGATAGACTCGGCTTCATTAATAGGCGGTGTCCAAATCCAGGGCAGGGCAAGCATCGGTGGCAACCTGTGTAATGCAGCTCCCAGCGCAGATGCAGTCCCAACCCTGATTGCCTACGGTGCCATTGCCCATATTCAAAGTGCTTCCGGGGAACGCCAGCTGCCGGTTGAAGAAATCTGCACCGGCCCGGGCCAAAATGCCCTGGCTGATGATGAATTGCTGGTCAAGATAACCCTGCCGGCCCCTGCCACAAATTCCGGTGCCGGCTTTCTTCGATTTATTCCACGCAACGAGATGGATATTGCCGTCGCGAATGTTGCCTCATGGGTTGAACTTGATGACAGCGGAAAGGAATTTAAAAGTGCTCGCGTCGCCACGGGTGCCGTGGCACCCATTCCACTTTATGTCGAGGAAGCAGGAGCGGCACTGTCCGGCAAAGCGGTGAATGAAGAGAACATTGCTGAAGCGGCGCGGATCGCCATGGAGGCGGCTAAACCCATCACCGACATGCGCGGTACCGAGGCACATCGCAAGCAACTTGTTGAAGTGCTCACCAGGCGAACTCTTGGAATAGCTGTGAGCAGGGCGCGGGGAGAATCATCATGAGTAAAAGATATCACGTCAGTTGTAACATAAATGGTGAGGAGAGGGATTTTCTCTGTGAAGCACGGCAAAGCATGCTTGAAGTACTGCGCGACGAGCTGAAGTTGACCGGTACCAAGGAAGGATGCAATGACGGTAATTGTGGAGCATGTAGCGTAACTGTTGACGGTGTGCTGATTGACTCCTGCTGCATGCTGGCAGTTGAAGCTGAGGGTTCAAGCATCGAGACCGTTGAAGGTATGGCCGATAACGGTCAGCTTCACCCCCTGCAACGGGCATTCCTGGAAGAAACCGGTATGCAGTGCGGGATCTGTACTCCCGGGTTCCTGATGTCTTCAAGGGCATTACTCCGGGCCAATCCCAGTCCCAGCGAGGAGGAAATTCGCCACTGGCTTGCGGGAAACCTTTGTCGCTGTACCGGGTATGACAAGATCATCAGGGCAGTCCAGCGCGCGGCAGCAGAAATGACGGGAGAGAACTCATGAGCACCGTAGAGAAACAACCTGCAGAATTACGCGTAGTCGGTACGCGTCCGGTAAGAGCGGATGGTTACGACAAGGTGACGGGTAAGGCCCGTTTCGGAGATGACATTCACCTGGGTAACATGCTCCACGGAAAGATGGTCAGGAGCCCCCATGCCCACGCCATTATAAAATCAATTGACACGTCCAGGGCCGAAGCCTATCCCGGTGTTAAGGCCGTGCTCACGGGTGCCGACTTTCCCCTGATTGAACACCAGATGGTGAGCCAGGGCGAAGCTGGCCTGGCGGATATGCGCGATATTTCCGATAACTGCATGGCCAAGGACAAGGTACTTTACGACGGCCACGCGGTGGCTGCCGTTGCAGCGGAAAACCCCCACGTGGCAGAGGAAGCGGCCAGGCTGATCGAAGTCGACTATGAATTGCTGCCGCCGCTGATGAATGTGAGGGACTCCATGGCGGAAGACGCCCCTAAAGTGCATGAACATTCTTTTCCCGGTGCTTTCATTATGCCCACAGAGGCGCACCTGCCCAACGCCAGCCGCATATTCATGGCCAACGGCGATGTCGAGGCAGGCTTCAAGGAAGCTGATCACATTATCGAACGTGAGTTTAATACGGAGACTTACCACCAGGGATATATCGAGAGCCATATCACCACCGTAGACTGGGATAGTAATGACAGGCTAACCATCTGGACCAGTACCCAGGGACAGTTTGAAATCCGCGATAACCTGGCTGATGTGCTGGAAATTCCAATTGGAAATATTCGCGTGATACCCACGGAGGTGGGTGGTGCATTTGGTGGCAAGGATCGCATCTACCTGGACCCCGTTGCAGCGCTACTGTCGAAAAAGACCGGCCAGCCGGTGAAGATGAGCATGCGCCGTGATGAGGTCATACGTGCTACAGGCCCAAGCCCCGGTGCATATATCAAGGTAAAAATGGGTGTAAAGTCTGACGGCACGCTGGTGGCAGCAGACTATCACCTTGCCTATGAGGCGGGTGCCTATGCAGGCGGGCCGATATTTCTTGGCGTAGTGTCTGCCACATCCCGTTACAACATCGCAAACATGCAGATTAACGGTTTTGACGTGATTGTGAATAAGCCGAAGACGCGGCCCTATCGTGCACCGGGTGCACCGCAGGCCCTGTTTGCTATCGAGCAGATGATGGACGAGCTGGCAGGTCTTGTAGACATGGACCCGGTTGATTTTCGTATCAAGAACCTCACGCGCACCGGCGACATACTATTGCCCGGTTTCCCGCTGGCACCCCTGGATACCGAGGGATTGCTGAATGCCGTTAAGGAACATCCCCACTATACAGCAGAGCTTAACGGGCCGAACCAGGGCAGGGGGCTGTCCTATGCCATGTGGTTTAACCTCGGTGCGATCACCAGCGTGCGCCTGTCAGTTAACCCGGATGGAACGGTACAGCTAAACAGCTCAAACCCTGACATGAGCGGTACTCGTATGACGCTTGCCATGCAGACAGCTGAGGCGCTTGGCATACCGGTTGAAGATATCAGTGCCAATGTTCCTGATTCTGAGTCTATTGGCTTTGCCATGCCAACAGTGGGAAGCCGGACTACTTATTCCACCGGGGTTGTTGCTATCGAGGCTGCCGAAGAAGTACTGCAGGAAATGGCGAAACGCGCAGCGATGTTATGGGAAGCCCCTGTTGAGAATGTAGAAATTAACGAGGGAGTTTTCAGCAATGCGGAAAATCCTCAGCAGAAAATCAGTTTCAGGGAGCTGGGGCACAAGCTTGTTGAAACGGGCGGACCAATAACTATCAGCAGGACCGCGTCACCGCAAAGTTTTATACCCGGCGTCACTGCCCACCTGGTGGATGTTGAGGTGGACCCTGAAACCGGCAAGGTCGACATACTGCGCTACACCGCGTTCCAGGATGTGGGCAAGGCGGTACACCCGGACTATGTTGAAGGGCAAATACAGGGGTCGGTGGTTCAGGGTATTGGCATGGCCCTGAACGAAGAATATTACTATGACGATGAGGGGCACCTGAAAAACGCCAGCCTGCTGGATTACCGAATGCCTACCAGTCTTGATGTGCCAATGATCGAAGCGGTGATCCTTGAATCACCCAACCCGCTGCACCCCTACGGTGTACGCGGTTGCGGTGAACACTCGATTATTCCTCCTGCTTCGGCCCTGGCCAACGCCATACATGATGCCGTGGGCGTGCGCATGGATTCCATGCCCATGTCACCGCACAAGATTTGTGCGGCGATCAACAAGCAAAAGTGAATAAGGGGCATGCCGGGTAACACGATCAGGGTCTGGATCCCGGCAACAATGCGCGTCCTCGCAGGCGGACAGGAGTCCGTTGAAGGCGATGGCGAGAATGTTCGCCAGCTCATCGAAAACCTCGAATCGTCATGCCCGGGTATCAAGGCGGCACTGATGAATGGAAGCAGTCTCAAGCCCGATGTTGCCGTCGCAGTGGATGGGCAAATTTGTCCCCTTGGACTTCTCCAATCCCTGGAAGATGCCAGGGAAGTTACATTTATTCCAGCCTTGGGTGGCGGTTGACTCAAGACGAGGATCCAGGACTACCTGCAAGTAGAACGCGTACTCGTTGTAAATACATCCATGTACGCTCCACACCGGTCTGACCGCCATGGATGGCGGAAATGCCGGTAATGCAGGAGCAATTACCGGCCATGCCGCTGAGGGTCCGATTATCTACATTCCAGGTAGTTCCGGAATTGGCATTTATGACCTGAGTTTTTCTTCCACCCAGGACCTTACCAGTTCTTCCAGCATATCCAGTGGTA
>CAZXDV010000103.1:0-3915 GCA_964639535.1 uncultured Enterobacteriaceae bacterium
AGAAAATTCTTGCAGACTCTCGCCGCATGATCATGGATGTGCAACGGGCTTCAAGTGAAGGGCTGACAAATTTAAATGTCGGTATTGTTGATTCATTTGCAGATGCAGCCGGTCCACAGTTACTTGAGCGCATCAGCTCCAGGGCGGTGCAGCTCTCCATGCATACTGGCCTGGTTGGCCCACTTTCAAAGGCGTTTATCAGCCGTGAACTGGATATCCTCATTACCAGCGACCTGTTGCAGGATTTCCCCGACCTCGAAAGACACCCGGTTTTGCGCGATCCCTTCGTGCTGCTTCTATCTGAAAACTGTTATGAGGAAGGTGTCACCGATCTGCAGCATCTTGCCGCCAATGTCCCGTTCGTGCGTTATTCACGCCAGTCGCGACTGGGAAATCACATTGAGCTAATTAATCGTCGTCTCGATATCCAGCCGGTGGCCAGGTATGAACTTGATAACACCCAGACCCTGATGCACTTTGTCGAGGCAGGCAACGGCTGGGCCATCGCAACCGGGCTTTGCATCGTTCAGTTTCCCGAGCTGCTACAGGGTATAAAAGTGCTGCCCCTGGGCAACGGTAACAACGCGAGATACCTGAGCCTGCTTGCGCGGCACAATGAGCTTGGCGATCTACCGGAGTATATCGCCGGTACCTGTCGGGAAATTCATGACAAGGTGGTGCTACCGGAAACCCTGAAGCACGTACCCTGGCTCAAGGACCAGGCGACTTCAATTACTGAATTGCCGATTATTTGAGCTTGCCAGGGCCGGTCTCGGAATCAGGCCGAAGAACCAGAGTAAGCGTTGGCCAGCCAGCGGTGAAAATGCCGGGTCGGAAGATCCTGTACGGGAGTAAACACACCACCATTAAAGCCAGGTGACTGCCTGCCCATTTGCATACCTTCCACTGCGATCACGTCCTCGGTGAACACCACGTTCCAGTTATGTAAAACAGAATCCCTGCATGCAGAATAACGATCATCCAGCGCGCTATCACCCACATAGGTAATCTGCAGGTTTTCCCTGGTGCGATCTGGAGCCAGCGGCGACAACACGAGCGCAAAGGCATGGTCTGCCTGTATGCCGAGTAGCACGTTGGGATAGAGTGATATGTATTCCGCGTGCTGTATCCTGTCCCCGGGCCATTGCGCGAACTGCGGTAGTTGCTCACTGGAAACTGCTGCCGGCTGGTACCTGCGACTGCCCTGGCCAGACATGTAGTCGCCGTCGATAATGTTGTAATGCTGATCAAGAGGGGAATAGCTATTTAGTGAAGGATGCAACCAGGGTAGATGATAGGCCTCGCAGTAATTTTCAACAGGCAGCTTCCAGTTACAGTTCACGTCCAGTTGCAGGTGGCTACCGGTTGCGGCAACACGTAACTCATCGATACCCGTGGTTCCAAGGAAAGCCGCCCACCTGTCGGCCAGCGGCTGTATGAAATCCTGGAAGTCCGCAGCCTGGCCATCCAGGTTGATGAATATAACGCCCATCCAGACGGCGCTCCTGATTTCCCGTAAGCCATGCTCGCTACGTTCAAACCCCGGGCAGGTGTGTTTATCCATACCTCCCACGTGGGGTGTAGTGATGAGCTTGCCTTCAAAGTCATAGGACCAGGAGTGATAGGGGCAACGAATCACGGTACTGATTTTTAATTCTTCACTCACCAGTTTCATGCCTCGATGACTGCAAACATTATGAAAAACCCTGGTGACCCCATCACGATCTCTCAAAAGTAACAGGGGAATACCCATAAATTCAGTTGGAATGGCATAACCGGGTTCAAGTAAGCGGCTGGCAAAATCCACCCCGACCCAGGTGCGGCTCATCAGTTGCTCTCTTTCAAAAAGGAAAAATGTGTCCTCAGTGTAGGTGCTATTCGGCATACCCCCGCTACCTTGCAGCGATTGCTTCACGAGCCTGAGTTCTTCATTAATATCCAAAGTTATTATCCTTCAAGTGGGTAAGGCAAACTGCACACTGCGCAGGGGTTTTGAGCAGGCTCGATAGTAGCAATTGACAAGAATCTGGCTCAAGCCAGTTCGGCCTGGTTGTACATAAACAACAACTAAATGTCGTATTTTTTATTTCCGGAATAAACACCGGCTCAACGTATAAGTTGTAGTAATGAAACGTATAAGTAGCATTAAAAGTCGATTTTCATAACGCAATTGGAACTGAAGTGCTCGATCCGTTATGATGCTGACTTCAACTGACTCGACAAAGATTTGGGTATTTGCGACATTTTTGCGACTTCCTATTACGAAATTGTTTCATTTCCACTCATAATATTAGGCCTGTAAGTCTAAATACGTCTGTTGTTTTAAGAGTTTTTGCGAATCCTTACTCCGGGGGAAAATATGTTTAGAAGAAATAAGATGAATTACGCAGTGCTATCTGCCATGGCAGCGGGAGGTGTGAGTGCACCGGTCGCCGGGCAGGGTGTACTGGAAGAAGTGGTAGTTACCGCAACCAAGCGTGCTGAGTCCATGCAGGACATTGCGGTCACGGTTCAAACATTGAACGGTGAACAGCTTGGCGAGCTTGGCATTGAGAATTTTGATGACTACATAAAGTTTCTCCCCAACGTTGTTAACCAGGGCCGAGCACCAGGCCAGAGTGAAATTTATATTCGCGGTGCCGCGACCGAGCAGACCTCGGTAACGGTATCCTCGGTACAGGGTTCTGCACCTTCTGTTGCGCTTTACCAGGATGAGCAGCCGGTATCCTTTGGTGGTAGAAACCTGGATATCTATGCAGCTGACCTTCAGCGAATCGAGGTACTACCCGGACCCCAGGGCACGCTCTTTGGTGCCAGCTCACAGGCAGGTACAGTTCGACTGATTACCAACAAGCCAACCCAGGGTGAATTCGAAGCAGGTTTCAAGGCTGGTATTTCCAGCACCAAGGGCGGAGATATGAGCAACAATGTTGAGGCTTATATCAACCTGCCACTGACCGATGATTTAGCCGTTCGCGTGGTCGGATATAACTCTAACCAGGCTGGCTGGATCGATAATGTCGATAACCTGTCGAATGCCAATCCCTTTACTCCGGATCCGGCAATTCTTAACAGGAACGATATCTCTGCAGGTCCGGTCAACCCGGCTTCTTCATTTGTTGCTGCGGACAACAGCACCCTGGTCGAAAATGATTTTAACGATGCGCAATATACCGGTGGACGATTTGGTATCGCCTACGACATCAACGAAGACTGGGATGTGGTAGTGCAACACACGCAGCAAACCCTGAGTACTGAGGGCGTGTTTACCTATGACCCGACAACAGGTACCAATGACCAGGCTATTCGTTTCGCTCCCGATGAAAACGATGATGATTTTGGCCTGACAACCTGGACCGTCAATGGTCGCGTGGGCATGCTGGATGTTGTTTACACAGGTGGTTACCTGGATCGAGAAGTTGACAACGTCATCGACTATACCGGTTACACCGTAGGTGGTGGATACCAGGTCTATTACATGTGTTACGGCGCCAGGGGCTTTGGTGGTGTAGATCCTACAACACTCGCACCGGCAACCTGCTTTGATCCATCCAAGCAGTATGTGCAGGACGCGGAAAGCACACGTATGACCCACGAGTTCCGTTTCAGTACTGACCAGGACAAGCGTTATCGACTGACTGCCGGTGTTTTCTACGATGAGCAGAAGACAGAGGTTGTCGACCAGTTCCAGTATAACGGTGTTTCTTCGCAACCTGATGGCAATGGTGGCTTCGTGCCAGGAACCGGTGCCTTCCAGAGTGTACTTGGACAGGTAGGTAATATTACCGAAGGTGTAAATGCAGGCGGTTTCCAGTTTGGCCAGGGCGCGGTATTCGTTAACGACTTCACCCGTGAAACTGACCAGATTGCCCTGTTTGGTGAACTGGCGTTTGATATCACCGATACGGTGACTGC
>CAZXDV010000103.1:4015-10093 GCA_964639535.1 uncultured Enterobacteriaceae bacterium
TGGACTGGCAGGTGACAGACGACGTGATGCTGTTTGCTACCTATGCGGAAGGCTTCAGACCTCCGGTCAGTAACCGAAATGCAGCGAGAGCCTCGAATAACCAGACTGGTGTTTATGCCGGGTACCGGGTGCCAGCGGTTGCTGTCACCGACGCGCTGGACAACTATGAGCTGGGCATGAAGGGTGAATTCTTTGACCGCACCCTGCGCTTGAACGTTACCGGTTACTATTCCGAGATCGATGATTTGCAAACTGCTCGATTTGACCCAAGTAACGTGGCCTTCCTGGTGTTCGTTGAGAACGTGGGTGATGCGGAAATCCTGGGTATGGATGCTGACTTCATGTGGTTGCCGACAGACCAGCTGACCATCAGTGGTGCCTTCAGTATTGTTGATAGTGAGCTGACTCGTATCAATCCACAGCTTGAAGGTATCGCGGTGCCGGTTGGTAGTGAATTGCCTTTCACACCGGATTTCTCAGGTAACATTCGCGCCCGTTATGACTTCCCAATTAACGCCTTTGGCGGTCTGGACGCCTTCGTAAAGGGTGCTGTGAGTTACACCGGCGAAAGTAAATCCGGTATCGTGGGTAGCGCCAACTTTGTTGAAGCAACAACAGTCGCAACCTATGGTGTCGGTTCCGGCCTGAAGATTGCCGACGAGGGTGGAGTATTTGACGGTGGTTCCCTGCAGGTACCCAATGCCCGTTACGTACAGGAAGACTATGTCCTGTTGAACCTGGGTTTTGGTATACAAAAGGATAACTGGGGCGCGGAGTTCTTTATTGATAACGTGACCGACAAGAACGCTCAAATCAATATTGATACCCTGCAATTTACTCCGAAGGTGGCAACCAACAGGCCAAGAACCTTTGGTTTCCGCATGTCTTACGACTACTAGTCGTAGAGACACAGGTAGTTCCTTAAAAGGGACAGGTCAGGCGACCTGTCCCTTTTTTTGTTATGGTTAGATCATGAGTGCTTCTTCTTCCGAATTACCAGGTAAAACGGGCCAGGAACAGGCCATAGGCCAGGCTCGAAACCTGATTCAAAATGCAAAGTTTGACGAGGCTGCTGAACTACTCAAAAACAGTATTGCTGCCAACCCCGATTCCAGCGATGAAACAGATGCCCTGTATACCCTGGCCGTGGCACAACGTTATGGCAACAGGGTGGAAGCAGGGATAGACACCCTGCAAAATCTCATCGACAAGCACCCCGACTACGCCAGGGCTCACCAGGAGCTTGGCCACGCCTGTCTGTCAATTAATCAAAATGAGCGCGCAATAAGCGCATTTGAAAAGGCCGTCGAGTTTAACCCGGCGCTTATCGCCAGCTGGAAGACGCTGGTTAACCTTTACAACTTGTCAAGACAGGCCGAGCGCTCCCGGTTTGCCCAGGCACAGGTGGATTACCTGGCGCAACTCGAACCTGAAATCCTCGGTGTTCTTGACCTGATACACGAGAAGAAACTTTACAAGGCAGAACAGCTTTGCCGAAATTTCCTGCTAAAGAACAAGAAGCATGTAGAAGGCATGCGATTGCTTGCTGATATTGGCATAAAGTTAAAAATCTATGACGACGCCGAGTTCTTGTTGGAAAGCTGCCTGGAATTTGAACCTGGTTTCCTGGCGGGGAGAATTGACTACCTGAACTTGCTCATACGCAAAACAAAGTTTGAAAAGGCACTTGAGCAAGCTGAGATACTCGTTGAGCAAGATCCGGATAATCCCAGCTTTCGATCATACCTTGCCAGCGCACTGGTAGGCGTTGGACGTAACGATGAAGGTATGGCGCTTTACAAGGATATCCTCGAGAAGTCAGGTGATCAGCCGCAACTAAGATTACTATTGGGGCACGCACAGAAGACCGTTGGAGAATTTGACAACGCGGTATCTTCGTACCACGCAGCCTATAATTTAAAACCGGATTTTGGTGATGCATTCTGGAGTCTTGCCAATACGAAAACATATAGATTTACAGATGAAGAAATGGAGCACATACAGGACCAGGAAAGGTCAGAAGACATTGGTATCGACGATCGCATTCACATGTGCTTTGCGGCTGGCAAGGCTTTTGAAGACCGCAAGGAATTCGAGCAATCATTCAAGTACTACGAACTGGGTAATGCCCTGAAGCAGGGCCAGACAGGTTATTCAATCCAGGAAAACGAAAGACGGGTCCAGGCGCAGATCGATACCTGTGATAAAGGCCTGTTCGAAAAAAGGGGGGCACATGGGTTTGCGGCAGCAGACCCGATTTTTGTCGTTGGATTACCGCGGGCAGGTTCAACCTTGCTTGAGCAAATCCTTGCCTCCCATTCCCTTGTTGATGGCACAATGGAGTTGCATAACATACTTGCATTGGCACACCGGCTTCGCGGTCGAAATTCAGAAAAGGATTCGAAATACCCGGCAATCCTGCACGAAATAGATACAGACTATTTTTCCCGCTTTGGCGAACAGTACATTAACGACACGCGGGTTTATCGTGGCAAGGCTCCCTATTTTATCGACAAGATGCCAAATAACTTTTTGCATGTTGGTTTAATCAGGCTGATCCTGCCCAATGCGAAAGTGATTGATGCCAGGCGCCACCCTCTATCCTGCTGCTTCAGCGGGTTCAAGCAGTTGTTTGGTGAAGGGCAGGAGTTCTCCTACGGGCTAAAGGAAATTGGTAGTTACTACAGGAATTATGTTCGCTTGATGGATCACTGGGATGAAGTATTACCAGGTTTCGTTCTGCGCGTGATGTACGAAGATGTCATTGACGATCTCGAAGGGCAGGTGCGACGCATACTGGATTTCTGTGGACTGGATTTCGAAGAAAGCTGCATCAACTTTCATGAAACTGAACGTAGCATTCGAACACCCAGTTCGGAACAGGTCAGGCAGCCAATTTTCCGTAGCGGCGTTGAACAATGGTTGAATTATGAGCCGTGGCTGGGACAGCTAAAGGAAACTCTTGGTGATGAATTACTGGCACGTTTCCCAGTATCAGGCTAACTCATTCATTGATCACAAGCGGTAATGGTTGTGGCAGGGCTTGATTCAAATACCAGGGAGAAACTTTTTGCCCTTTACCGGCAAGGGGACTTTGCCGGGCTGGCAGATCAAATTCAGCTATTGTTAGAAAGCTTTCCCAACGACCCGATGCTGCCCAGTCTCATGGGCGCCGCGCAAATGGAACTCGGTGATTATCAACTCGCCGTGAAATATTACCAGCGGGCTCTCCAGCTCAGGCCGGGATTTGAAAAACTCCTCAACAGTCTTGGAATTTGCTACCTCAAGCTAAACAGGGTGACTGATGCAAAAGAATCATTTGAGCAGGCTTTAAAGCGAAACCCGGAATTCGCCCCTGCCTGGTTTAACCTGGGGCTGGTTTACGAGAATGGCCAGCAGTGGCAGCAGGCGATTGAAGCCTATGAGAAAACGGTCGCACTTGAACCCGGGCATTTTGAAGCTCACACTGCGTTGGGTTCCTCGCACTGGAGAACAGGAGAATATACCGGTGTTTCAGAGGCTTATTCGCGTGCACTGGCATGTAAGCCAGACCACGTTCCGGCGCATCGGAACCTGCTGGATTTCCTGACGAAAAGTAGCCAGCATGAAACGCTCAGGCACCAGCTCGAGCAAGCTTCCAGGCACATCCCTTCTCACTATCTCGTTTCACTCTACGGTGGCATCCTGGCAGATATAGACGGGGACTATGAACTGGCAAGAGAGTTACTGGAACAAACATCGATCGACGCCGTCGATGACGCCCAGCTTTATGACGAGCGACAAAGACTTGCCCGGCTCACAAGGCTATGTGACCAGCTTGGGGATAGCAAGGCGGTCATCAATTACGCTCTGAAAGGAAACCAGATTTCACGGCAGATAGCCGGCAGGAACGGGGTGAGTAAGGATACCTTCCTGGGCTATATCGATAATCGAGAGGCTGTCTTTACCGACACCTATTCCGAAAAAGGTGTAGTTGATTTTCGCGGTTCGCGAAACAGGCCGCCTGTTTTTATTGTTGGTTTCCCGCGCTCCGGTACCACCTTGCTGGATACCATATTACGCGGTCATCCAAGAACAGCGGTAGCCGAGGAGTCCAATGCTGTTCCAGGGCTAGTCAATGAGTTGTCGGGAGAAAATGATGAACAGCTGGAGTCACTGGCCACCCTTTCCAGTGGCAAGATGGAACGATTACGCCAGCTCTACCTTTCCAGCATGGAAGAAAATACCGGGCACAAACCCGGTGAGAGATTGATGATCGACCGCTTTGCGAGCAATATTATTTATGCAGGTGAAATACACAGGGTATTTCCTGAGGCACGTTTTGTGCTCGTCATACGCCACCCGGTGGATGTTGTGTTGAGTTGCTACCTGCAAACATTTACAGAGTCATCTCTCAATGCAAACTTTTTCTCTCTTGAAGACTCAGCCTTCATTTATAGCCGCGTGCTTTGTCTCTGGAAAACCTATGAAAAATTATTACGACTCAATGTTCATGTAGTCAAATATGAGGACTTGATCAGGGATACAGAAGGTAGCTGCCGAAGCCTGCTTGACTACCTGGACCTGGACTGGGACCCGCGTGTTCTCGACCACAGGAAAACCGCAGGTAAACGTTCGATGATAAAGACAGTGAGTTACAACCAGGTCACGCAGAACCTGTACCAGGACGCCATTGGGCGCTGGTGTCGATACCGGGAATACCTGGAGCCTGTTTTCGATACCTTGCGGCCCTGGGTGGATGAACTTGGTTACGAAATTTAGACACCTGTGTTATCAAAAATACTATGACCGAACTAACCTGGCATTCTGACTCAGAGTATTTAAGCGCAGCGGCCTTGCTTGATACCGCCCCTGAAAGTAAAGGAATCGACCTGGCGGCGGTACGTAAATATCGTCTTCAGCGTGTACGCGCGCAAATGGAACACTATGAAATTGACGCCCTGGTGTTGTCTGATCCGGTCAATATTCGCTATGCAACGGGCACGAGAAATATGCAGGTGTTTTCGCAGCGTAATACGCCAGCAAGATACCTGGTACTTACTCAGGAACGTTCCATCCTTTTTGAATTTACCGGTTGTGAGCATCTTGCACAGGGCTTTGACACCGTAGACGAAGTGCGCCCGGCCAGTACCGCGAGTTTTGTTGCCGCCGGCCCAGGTATAGCTGAACGCGAGCGCGGCTGGGCAAATGACATGGCTGCCCTGGTTAATGAATTGGCCGGTGCAGGCGCTACTCTCGGCATTGAAAGAATGAATGCTGGTGTCGCCATTGCCCTTGGTGAAGCCGGGTTAAGAGTTGTCGATGCACAGCAGGCGGTTGAGATGGCGCGGGCGATTAAGTCCCCGGAGGAAATAAAGTGTGTCGTGGCTTCACTTCGAGCCACTGAATATGCCGTTGCCCGGTTGCGTGATGCAATCAGGCCGGGTCAGACCGAGGCAGAGCTATGGGCGGTATTACATAAATCCGTCATCGAGCAAAATGGTGATTATTGCGAAACACGCCTGCTAAGTGCCGGCCAGCGAACCAACCCATGGTTCCAGGAAACCAGCAATCACCTGGTGTCTGAAAACGAATTAATTGCTCTTGATACTGACGTGGTGGGTTGTCATGGCTACTACTCGGACTTTTCACGAACTTTTCATTCAGGACCGGGGAAGCCCAGCCAGGAGCAACGGCAACTTTACCAGCTGGCTTTTGAACAGGTTCATCACAACATGGATCTGCTGGGACCGGGTGTCAGCTTCAGGGATTACGCAGAAAGGGCATGGGACATTCCAGGGAAATACTATGCAAATCGTTATTACCTGTCCGCCCACGGTTGTGGCATGACTGGTGAATATCCTTATCTTTACCATCGCGATGATTTTGCCGATGCGGGGTACGACGGCGAACTACAGGCTGGAATGACTATTTGCGTCGAAAGTTATATTGGTGCAGAAAATGGGAAAGAAGGTGTGAAACTGGAACAACAGGTGTTGATTACCGATGATGGAATACAGCTTCTGTCTGAATTTCCCTTTGAAGAAGAATTATTAAGGTGAAAATTTCCCGTATAACTACCTGGCAAAAATGCCTGCC
>CAZXDV010000104.1:0-10032 GCA_964639535.1 uncultured Enterobacteriaceae bacterium
AAGGCCTATCTTGTAACCCTTAATCTTTCGACCCTCTCCCACTTTCCAGTCGACCCACGCTTTCTGGATGGCATAGGCCTCATCCATGGTGATATCCGGGTAGCGTACGGACGTAGCTTCAAACTGGATTCGGTTCTTTTCAGCCTCGTTCAGACCGTAGGCCTCTTTTGCTATTTGCTCAGGTGTCATTATTCTCTCTCCGGTTCAGGATTCTTCCCGGTTCTGGTGGATAAGCTGGTCCAGAGATTGAAACAAATCCTGCCAGCTATCCTCGCTAAAACTGGATCTCATCTGCGCGTATTCTGCTTCAACCAGCGGAATAATACGCTCGTAAAGGCGTCTTGCTTTCCTGGTTAACCAGACACAGGTCTTTCGACCATCATGCCTGTCTTTCCTGCGCTCAACCAGCCCGTCCCTTTCAAGCCTATCGATGATCCCGGTCATACTTGGTTTGAGTATCATTGTTCGATCTGCCAGCTCCGAGGACTCAAGACCATTATCCTCCGCAAGCGCGCGGACAACGCGCCATTGCTGCTCGGTCAGACCCTGCTCGGTCAATATCGGTCGAAAACGCGTCATGCACCCCTCGCGCGCTCGCAGTAGCATAAAAGGCAGGGAATGTTCGAAATCCAGCATTTTGTTAATATATTAATTAATTTATTGTTAACATATTAACTATTATACCCGTGAGTGCAAGCATTTTTTGCCTGCTTGCATGTGACGCCTGTCCAGGCTGGATTCAGCCGTATACTGCCGCACGGAAGCGATTTGGCCATACCGGGAGTGCCCACCCGGTGGATTTTCGGTTATCATTCGGCAGCATTAAAAATTATAAGAAATCTTGCTTGGTGTAATAATTTCAGGCCAATCTCTTGACACGCTTTGTTACTCTGACTATTCGACTGGGGCTGCTAATCGGGTTTTTATCCGGAATGGCGGTGCTTGCTCTACTGGCTTCGATTCCCCTTGCAAAGATGGAGTCTACCCAGCACCTGCCCGCCATTGACAATACCCAGCCCCTTGCAATTGATAATGTCAATGTCATCACCATGGTGGGCAACAAGGTACTGCGCTCCAGGCAGATTGTTATTGAAAACGGCCGGATTAAGGATATTCGCCCTGCCGGTAGTCCGGTTGATGCCAACGTCGCTGTAGTTGATGCCAACGACGCCTGGATATTGCCGGGGCTTTTTGACATGCACGCCCACGTGTATGACCGCAGCTACCAGGTACTCAGCCTGACCTATGGCGTGACAACGGTTCGCAACATGGCTGGATTTCCTTTTCATTTACGCTGGGCCGAGGAATTACGAAACGGCGAGTGGCTTGGAAGCAATATCCTCAATGCCTCCCCGATACTAAACAGCGTCGAAAATGCTGATCCCCTTGGACAGGTTGCCGTTAGTGGTCCGGAACATGCCAGGCAACTGGTAGCTCAATACAAGGATGAAGGCTGGGACTACATCAAGGTTTATGAAGACCTGCCTGCCGACACATTCAGGGCGATCCTGGAAGAGGCAAAAGCACAGGGACTCCCGGTGGTGGGACACATTCCCTACTCCGTCGTTGACGATGCCTACGAGCTTGCTGCCGAAATGCGTACACTTGAACACGCGGAAGAGATCTATGATGGCCCTCTCGATTACAGTTTCGACAGGAAAGAGCTGGAGAACACCGCACAACGCCTTGCCGAACTTGGTGCCACGGTAACACCGACGCTGATGATCTTTGACCAGCTAACTCAAATATCCAGCAGGAAAGAAGCATACCTGGACGAGTTACCCATGGAGTACATCAATCCACTGGTAAAAATCATCATGAACCACACGGACGGCAAGCGATGGCTTTCTGCCGATGATAAAATTGCCAGGCATAATGCCGAGCAAAACGAGTTTCATAAGCAAATTGTGCGTGGCTTGCAACGCCACCGGGTTAACATGGTGCTGGGTTCAGACTCCGGCGCAATCTATGCAATCCAGGGCTTGTCGACCCATGAAGAGATGAACCTCATGGTAGAAGCCGGTCTTTCCCCATGGAGCGTACTTCGCACTGCAACCAGCAATGCCGCGAAGGCGGCAGGGGTAGATGACACCCACGGGACCATCGAAATTGGCAAAACTGCCGATTTGCTCATGGTATGGGAAAACCCACTGTTTGACCTGTCCGTGCTGAGAGAACCCCGCGCTGTGGTAAAGAATGGACAGTATCTTAATCGTGAAAGGATACTGGAGCTTCGAATTCTGTCTCTCAAACACTCCAGCCTGTACAACACGCTGGGTCGACTCCTTGAATTCCAGTTTTACAGGTAATATTTACTGCCCGGGCAACTCCTGCCAGTGTAGAGTACCCCTATGAGCCGTAATTATCTCTACCCATCCATCGTGGTACTGATCGCCACAATGGTAAGCATTGCTTACTGGCTTACGCCCGGTACAACAAAAAATAGCGATGAAACGAAAAGCCACGTACCACTCGCAAGCGAACAACCGGTAACAGTTAGTCAGCCTGCCACCACTTCCTATTTAGCCGCAAGAGCAACTCATGTTGGCAGCCAGGCTTGCGCGGGCTGTCACATCGAACAATATGAAGCCTGGCAGGGTTCTCACCATGAGCTGGCAATGCTGGAAGCCAGCAGTGAAACTGTCCTGGGAAACTTTGACAATGCCAGGTTCAGCGACGAATTTATCGAAAGCTTTTTCTTTACCGCGGACAACAGGTTTTATATTCGCAGCATGGGGGTTGATGGAGAATTAAGCGATTTCCTGGTAACGCACACTTTCGGAATCGAACCACTGCAGCAATACATCGTGTCATTCCCCGGCGGCCGCCGACAGGTATTTCCTGTGGCCTGGGACACGCAAAAAAATGAATGGTTTTTCCTGCAGGCTGACTTGAAACCAGGTGCACAGGAATGGATACACTGGAGCCGGGGTGCAATGAACTGGAATGGAATGTGTGCAGATTGCCATAGCACCGGGGTGGAAAAGAATTACAGCCAGAAAAATAATACCTACGACACCACCTTTACCGAGGTTAATGTTGGATGTGAGGCCTGCCACGGACCCGGAAGCCTGCACATACAGGCTATGAGCGAAGAGCGGGGAGCGCAGGAAGAGAGAGAGCTGTATATCGACATGTCCACCACCGAAGAAGCCCGAAACCTCGTTGACAAGTGCGGTCGCTGTCACTCAAGACGTCAACAGCTCACGGCGAAATACCGGCATAACAGCAAGGACCTGCTGGATCACTATTTACCAGCCGCGCTGCGCTCAGATCTTTACCATGGCGATGGACAAATTGATGAGGAAGTCTTTGTTTACGGGTCATACCTTCAAAGTCGCAAATACCAGTACGGCGTAGACTGCAGGAACTGTCATGATCCTCACAGTGCCAGGCTGAAACAGGAAGGCAACAATGTCTGTACGGCGTGTCATTCGGCGCAAAGCTATGACGTCGAAGAACATCATCACCATGCCAATGCGGATATGGATAAGGCCGGCATACAGTGCATCGACTGCCATATGCCAGGTAAATATTACATGGTGCGGGACTTCAGGCGAGATCATAGCTTTCGAGTACCTCGACCGGATCTTAGCGAGCAATACGGTACGCCCAACGCCTGCCAGCACTGCCATGCTGACCAGGGCGATCGCTGGGCCAGCGATGCGATTGATAAATGGTTTGGCGGTGAGCGTCGCGATCATTATTCTGACCTGCTTCTGCAGGCAGCTTCGGGAGAAGAGGACCCTATTCAGCCGCTACTTGCGTTACTGCAGGACCAGCAGCAGCCGGAAATCGTGCGTGCGACGGCAGTCAACAACCTGTCACCTTTTATGCATGTACCCGAGGTTGGCAGGGCTGTTGCCGGGAAGCTGGCAGCCAGTTCATCCCTCGTTCGAAGCTATGCAGCAACGGCAGTATCCGCCCTGCCACTGGCGACAAGGCAACAACTACTGCTTCCGCTGCTGGACGACCCGGTGCGCGCTGTGAGAATTTCAGCGGCTGCAGGCCTGCTGGAAATCGACCCGGCCACCCTTACTGGGAAACCGAGGACACAGTTTATATCAGCAATATCAGAGTACCAGGCCTCGCTGGCCCAGAATGCCGATATCCCATCAGGACGTTACCAGCAGGCCCTCGCTTATCATCGCCAGGGGCAATTTACCCAGGCGGAGGCTGGCTACCTGGAGACCCTGGAAATCGACGATCATTTTAATGCAGCCAGGCTTAACCTGGCCCAGCTCTACTACCAGCAGCAACGCCTTGGAGAAGTAGAGAATGTTTACCTGCAAGTCATTGAACAGGAGCCAGCATCCGGCCAGGCATATTATTCTCTTGGATTGCTTTATGCCGAACAGGGGAAGCTGGACGAGGCAAAAGACTATCTCGAACAGGCTGCGGAGAAAGGCAGCAACCCGCGCGCATGGTACAACCTTGCGGTCCTTCACCATCAGCAGGAAGATACGGCGACGGCTGAAGAATTTTATCTGCAAGCCCTTTCTGCATCTCCGCTTGAGCCTGATTTCCTGCAGGGCATTTACAGCCTGTATGCACAGCAGCAACAATGGAATAAGCTGGAGAAGTTGATTGACGATTCACTGCTTTTTTCACCCCGAAATCGTCAGCTCCTTGAAATGAAGCTCTCCATAAATAACCAACGATCAAGCCAATCACCGAGGTAAATTCATGCGTTTTGTTAGCTACCTGTACAAGGAAACGAGCAGCTGGGGCGTGCTGGACGGCCGCGACATCATTGACCTGTCACATACAGCCGCTTCCATGAAAGAAGCAATAGAGAAAAACAGGCTTCCCCATTCCATTGAGCAGGCCAGTGGTGAAAAAGCGCCGCTGTCGCTGGACCAGGTAAGCTTGCTGCCTCCTGTCACGAACCCCACGAGGATACTCTGTGTTGGCCAGAATTATGTCGCACATCGTGATGAAATGGGTGGTGCGACCACGACACATCCCCTGATATTTACTCGTTACCCCTCTTCTATCGTTGGTCATCAACAGGACATCATAAAACCGGCTGAAAGCGGGCAATTCGACTATGAAGGAGAACTTGCTGTAATCATTGGCAAGCGCGGAAGGCGCATTACAGCAGGATCTGCGCTTGAGCACATTGCCGGCTACAGTTGCTTCATGGATGGTTCAGCACGGGATTTCCAGGTTCACACTACCCAGTACATCCCCGGTAAAAATTTTGACGAGAGCGGCAGTTTTGGCCCATGGATGCTTGCGTCCAGCGCAATGCCCGAACCGAATAGTGGTATCACCCTTGAAACCCGCCTGAATGACGAGCTCGTTCAGCAGACAACAACTGACCTGATGATTTTTGATGTCCCGGCGATTATTGCCTACCTGTCGACCTTCACCACGCTGGAGCCGGGAGATGTCATCGCAACCGGGACACCGGGCGGCGTAGGGTACAAGAGAGATCCACAACTTTTTATGAAAGCGGGTGACAAGATAGAAGTCACAATCGAAGGTCTTGCTACATTATCGAACGTCGTCAGGGATTAGCTACCTTCCCCGCACATGACTTTTGTGTTCGTGCCTGACGTTAAGAAAGTTCCCGGTAAAGATTACAAGAGCACCCAGTAGTACAAACAGGTCCAGCGCTTCCTGGTAAAAAAGGAAAGCCACTATCATGATGAACGGCAAGCGTAGAAAGTCCAGGGGTATCATCAGGCTGGCATCGGCAATTGTTAGCGCGCGGCTCAAACAATAGTGAGCCGATAGTGACAGGAGCGCCAGCAGCACCAACCACAACCAGGCCACACCCATGGGTGTGACCCAAGTATAGACAGCCAGGGGTAGCGCCAGAGGAATTTGAACCAGGGCCATAAAGAACAGGATCTGCAAGGGTGATTCTTCAACAGTTAACTTGCTGGTAAAGATGTGGGACAGCGCAAAGAAAAAGGCGCAACAAAGGACGGCAATCGACGCCGAATTTATTGGCACGAGACCCGGTCGAAGTACGATGAGCACACCCAGTAGCCCCAGTACCAGTGCAACCAGCTTCCAGGTAGTTATCCTCTCACCGAGCATGATACTGGCCAGCAGAAGGGTCCAGATTGGCGTGGTAAATTCGATGGCAAACACCTTGGCGAGGGGCAAAAGGGTAATACCGTAAAACCAGGCTAGCTGGGCAATGTAATGGGATATGTTTCGCACCAGGTGCTTTCCCGGGTGCCGCGTTGTTGGAATGCTCTTTTGCTGCCTGGAAACAAATGGCAACAGTATCATCATGCTGAACAGGGCCCTGAAAAAAACCATTTCATAGGTGCTGACAGCAGGCGATAACTCTCTTGCAGCAATAGCGATACTGGACAGGGACAGTACAGTGCCAATCATCCACAACGAACCGCTGAGCACAGGGCTCTTCCTGTTTGAAGCCTGTTCCTGGTCTTCTCTCGACATTCTATCCTGATTATGTGAAGGTTATATGCTACAACGTGGGAGGCATCTTTATGTTCCAGCAGCTTTTAACAGGTCGACTACATTTCACTGGCGGAATAATTAGCGGCCTGGTCATATTTACTTTATCAAGCCCCGTGTTGTCCTCCCCACCGCAAGCACAATACCATCTTTCTTCAGATCAGACCCACAGCAAATTCAGTAAAAACGAAAAAGTAGTACTTGCGGTTGACCCCGGTGCAATCATAGAGGTGCACACGGAAGAAACCAGCGATGGCCAGCTAAATATCAATTCAGGCATCGAGGACCTGGTAAATCTCAACCCGGATCCTATACATCCACTCACTGGTGCCGTTTATGTTAATGGAGCCGAACCCGGGGACACGCTTGCCGTAACCCTTCATGAAATTGAACTTGGGGAATGGGGATTTGCCGCGATCGTGCCGGGCTTTGGACTGCTCAGTGATGAAATCAGTGGCCCGTACCTGAGGACTTTCAAACTTGGCAAGGATGCAACGGAGATCCGCTTTAACGAAAAGATTCGCATACCCCTAAAACCTTTTCCGGGTGTCATGGGTGTTGCCCCGGATACCGAAGAAAGACTATCAACGATACCTCCGCGAGCAAACGGTGGAAACATGGATGATCCAAACATCACCGTCGGCACAACAGTTTACTTCCCGGTGTTTGTCAAGGGGGCCCTTTTTTCAATTGGTGATACCCATGCTGTACAGGGTGCCGGCGAAGTTTCCGGCACCGCCATAGAAGCACCCATGCGAATAGTTTACGAGTTAAATCTAATAAAAGGTGGCAGGAAAATTCCTGAGCCCCAATACGAGAATGCAGATAGTTATGCTGTAACCGCCTATGCCACCACTCTCGATGAGGCGGCAAGAAAAGCAACAAGGTACATGATTGATTACCTCATGGAAATCCACAACCTGGATGAAAACGATGCCTATATCCTCTGCTCGCTGGCAGGTAGCCTGAAGATCGCAGAGGTCGTCGACGTACCGCATATGCTGGTTACCATGCACATGCCCAAGAAAGTCCTTGGAATTCAATAGACATGGGAAAACACCTGGTGCTTGGAGATGGCCTGGATATCCACTACGAAGACCGTGGTGAGGGTGACACGATAATATTTATTCCGGGTTTAACCTGCACAACGGAGTTCTTTGTGCACAACCTGGAGGAAATAGCCGCGCACTATCGTGTCATTAGCTATGACCCTCGTAGCCAGGGCGAATCATCAAAAACAGAAACCGGAAATAATTTTATCCAGAGAGGAAGAGACCTGGCAGAATTTGTCGACGCACTGGGTCTTGATGATTTTACAATCGCGGGCTGGTCACTCGGCAGCTTTGACAGCTATGCCTACTTGCAGGAACATGGTTTTGACAGGGTAAATGCCTTTATTAATATAGATATGCCTCCTAAAGTCATTCCAACAAGCAATGACGACTGGGCGCATCCAAGCCTGGAAGTGGTACGTGGCATGTATCTTTCCATCCTCGATAGCGAACAACCCTACTTTTTTGAAACATACGCACACTACATGCTGACCAGGGGCGCAACGCAGGAAGAAATCGACTGGATTGTTTCTGAATCAAAAAAGACGCCCTTGCATATCGCGGCACAGATTGTTGCCGACGCTAATCTCTGCGATTTCAGTGAGCTTGCAATAAACCTGGCCAGGGCAAAACCGGTCATGCACTATATAAAGCAGGACTGGTCTTCACCTGCACTTGCCTGGCTGGAGAAAAACACACCTTCAGTAAAAACCAGGGTGATGGGTGGTCACATGATGTTTTACGAAGAACCTGGAGAGTTTAATAACAGCCTGCTGGATTTTCTCGCAACACTATGAACCCGCCTCTTAAATTCAAAACAGGGAGTACTCTTATGATTTGTAAAAACCTGCTTGATGATTTTCGCAATGATACAGCTAGGCGCCTGTATTCGATTTTGCTTGCCTGCTTCATGCTACCCACTTACGTTCTTGCCGAGCAACAGCTACCTGAGGTGAATTCCGCAGTGACTTTCCTGTATTACAAGGACCTGGCAGCCGCGGAGAACTTTTATGGCCAGGTGCTGGGGTTCGAAAAAGATTTTGAGGGCGGCTGGGTAAAAATATTCCGCGCTGTAGACGGCGGCAGGGTTGGTATCGTGGATGAAAAGAAAGGTTACCTGAACACGGCTGAAAACAAGCCGGTCATGTTCAGTATCGATACACCTGACGTCGATGCCTGGTACAGGCGAGTGCTGGAGAAGGGAGAAAATTACATTCACAAGCCCTTGAAACCAGAAGCCGACGGCTTTGTACGGGCGTTTTTACTCAGGGACCCCGGCGGATACCACGTAGAATTCTTCCAGTGGATTGAAAAAGAAGGAAGCTGAGGAAGGCCCTCAATAATTCAAATAATGTCCAGTATTTGCTGTACTGCCCGTCTTCCCTGGTCCGCCGCCGGGCCCCAGTGTTGAAAGCCCTCCAGTTCCGAATGGCCAAAGGCAATACGCCCGTAACCTTTCATAATGATGTTTCGCGGAGCAAGCTTGTCTTTCGTGTCCATGAAAAACCCCGGAGTGGGAACCACGTAAGCGTGGCCCCAGCGATTAAGAATTATCCCCTGGATATCAGTTTCATGATTAAAACCAGAAGATTTGAACATACGGTTTAGCTGCTCACGGATCTGCATCTCGTATTCTGCATAGGAAGTATAAAACAGTTTTGCCCGGCCCAGGGTCACCTGCGCCTTGACCGGTAATCCCGGCGAATGAAATGGCACATAAAAAGTGAGTACAGCGGGCTTATCGGGATGTAATTCCGGAGTATGTCGCCCCACGTGCATGGGCTGCCGAATGTTTGCGGTATATCCGAAACCCTTTGACCACTTCGCCGCAGTAATCCCCATGTCATACATGAAGCGCCAGTTGCTTAGAGCCACGTTTGCAACAAGAAACGGTGCATGGTGAAAACTTTCATACGCCGTACGAATATCTGCAGGCATATCCCTGACCACGTGGCGATTGATCCAGCCACCAGAAGCCATGACAACGCCCCTTGCTCGTACCGCCCGTGTACGGCCACCATGGGCGTAAACGACACGCACTGAACTTGAGTCACCTGGACTGCCCTCGTGCTGAACGGCAACAGCAGTACTGCTCAATCGGATCCTTACCTGTTGTCCCGCTTTATCCAGTTCAGAGAAATTGATGGCGCCGGTGATGATGTCGTCAAAAGTATTTTTGCCGGATATGGCAGCTGGGTTGATAGCGTTGAGAAAGTAGCGTGCAAAGCCCGAATTGCCACCGGGAAATGAATTTCTACGTGCCGAAGAAGCAGCGTTGAACTCTTCCTGGGTCAGCATGCCAGGCATCAGGACATCCCTGGCTACGAAGGCTGAGGTGGCGTCTGCACCAAGACCGTATGCACCGGCCATGAATACATCTGCTTCCTGGCTACCGGTGCGCGGTAACTTTAATTCTTTTTCCATGAACTCCCTGTAGGACATCGTATCCAGCCAGGCCTGTTTTTCTTTGCTACCCAGGCCGTCTGTCCTGGCGCCATACCAGGACAGCATGGCCTCTCGATCTGTCGCTGACAGGGGA
>CAZXDV010000105.1:0-10021 GCA_964639535.1 uncultured Enterobacteriaceae bacterium
GCGAAGAGTTCAGCCTGGCCGATATAGCCTATGCACCCTTTGTGAATCGCTTGCAACGTTTGTTGTTCCACCAGCTTTGGGACGACAAGCCGGGGCTAAGCGCATGGATGGAAAGGCTGGTTGCGCGGCCGTCCTTTGCCGAGGCCGCCGGGCCTGCTGACAAGCAGATGCCCTGTCCAGCAGACGACGCCTGAACAGAAACGCAGCGCGCTACTTTAACCCGGGAATCAGGGTATGCGAGATCTTTCGAATCTTTGCCGAGGTTGTCTGGTAAACCGTCCGCTTATTGGCTTCATCAAAACCAAAGATAGTTGCCCTTTCGCTCATCCTGGCAAAGTCAAAAAGCATGGATATCTGCAGTGGTGCTGATTTTTCATTCCAGGCAACCAGGTAGAGCAGGGGTGCAACTTCAATAGCTTCATAACGCTCGGTATCGGCGACACCGGCAGAGGTGCCTTTATGTCCCAACCAGGTCATGTAGTGCTGGTTGAGGTAGATGTGTTCGTAGATCGCAACTTCACCCGGGTAAACCACGGTAAAGCGGGTTCCACCAAGATCCGCATCATTTAGTTGACCACCGTCGTTACCAGCAGCTTTCGCTTCCAGTACCGGTCCATGGATCCTGGTGAGGGAAACCAGGCGATCCCTGTCCTTGTCGGAATAGCGCGAGAGAAAGCCCGAGGCCACGCCACGATTTTCATCAATCACCAGGGATACCGCCTCGTGGCTCGCCGGCTGCGTCATGATGAAGTAAATACCGGGGCGAACCTCAAAAACCTGGCTGTCCACCGTGCCCTTTGCACCTTTTTGTTTTCCCGTCAGGACTTCCCAGCTCAGTTTCCTGCCACTTTCCTGGAACCTGTGCTGTACCCTGAAGTTACCGTCAGCAAAGTCAGCGGTAATAACCCTGCCATCAAGGTCAGTAGTGGTATTCGCGTCACTGGCGATAAAGTTCTGTGCATTACTGAGAAAAACCCTTCCCGCCTGCGCCGGGCTCATGACCCCGGTTTCATTTTTTGACGGCGAATCAGCATGAAGTGAAAACGCTGCCAGCAGCGGGACCAGGCAGCGGCACAACAATGAAAGGGAAAAAAGCTTCTGTGCAAGCTTCATGGGTACTCCTTGGTTTATAGTTATTATTTCCTCGATTCCAGCGCGTTCAGCACTTTCTCCGAGGTAAAGGGAATACTGCGTAACCTCGCACCGCAGGCATCGTTGATGGCGTTGGCCACTGCCGCGGGCATGCCGACAAGGGAGTTTTCCCCTACGCCCTTGGCGCCGTAGGGCCCGGTGGGCTCGTTGGTTTCAACAATGATGGAATGGATTTCATCGGGTACGTCAAGAATGCCCGGGATCTTGTAGTCCATCAGGGTAGGGTTGATGAGCTCACCGTCATCACCCCAGAGCATTTCTTCCGTCAGCGCGAGTCCAAGTCCCTGCACTACGCCACCGTGCACCTGTCCGTCCACCATCACCGGGTTAATGGCGCGACCCACGTCATGGGCTGACCACACACGCAGGACTTTCACTTCACCGGTATCGGTATCCACTTCAACTTCCACCGCCTGGATACCAAAGGTGTAGATACCCACGTTGTTAAAGGCAAAGCCATCAACGAGTGCGCGCTTGGGGTCAAGCGGCGGACCGTCAAACACCAGCGAATCACTGGCAGCAATGGGGCCACCCACCCGTGCCATGGCGCGACCTGCAATCTGTGCAAAGGAAAGCTGTGCATCGGCGACGCCTTTTACGCCGACAAAGCCACCTTCGCGAAGCTCAAGGTCGTGCTCGGCAGCTTCCAGCATCTCGCCGGCGTGCCTGAACAACTGTTCGCGCACATTCTCAGAGGCCTTGAGTACGGAGCGCCCGCTCATGTAGGTGGTGCGACTGGCAGCGGTTTTCCAGTTGTAGGGCGAGGAATCCGAGTCCGGCGAGGCAAAGGAGACTCTTTCAACCGGAAGGCCAAGGGAGTCTGCAACGATTTGTGAAAGTATGGTGCTTGAGCCCTGGCCGATGTCCACCACGCCGGTCACCACCGCCACCGAGCCATCGGCACGTACATGCACCTCGGCAGAAGTGGATTGCAAACCACACATGTGGATCACCGATGAATAGCCGATACCTCGTTTTATACTGGGACTGGATGATGCAGTCACTTCCTTGTCGAAACCTTTCGTGGCCTGCTGCATTTTCTCAAGACATTCTTCAAAGCCACAGGCATCCAGGTTTTGTCCGCCTATCCAGGCGTCGTTGGTTTTCAGTGCATTGACCTGGCGTATTTTTAAACTGTCCATGCCGAGCCTGGCGGCAATCTCATCAATCTGCGATTCACCGGCCAGGGTTACCTGGGGATTACCAAAACCGCGATAGGGGCCGGCGCGCAGCTTGTTGGTGTAAACAAGGCGACCGCTGGAGCGCA
The DNA here is from genome assembly GCA_964639535.1 of uncultured Enterobacteriaceae bacterium. GTDB lineage: Bacteria > Pseudomonadota > Gammaproteobacteria > Eutrophobiales > Eutrophobiaceae > WLWS01. Next base: position 2,420 of record CAZXDV010000105.1, read on the forward strand.
CGTTGGGTATGTTGTAGGGGCCCTTGCCGATAAACACCGTCCAGTTAAGCACCGCCGGGCTTTCATCAGCATAGGCACCGCCGTCCAGCACCACGTTGATCTCCCTTGCCACCAGGCTGCCATCTTTCTTTGCCCCGGTTTTCATGTGAATGCGTATGGGATGACGTGAACGTACGATTTCAAAGTCTTCCGTGCGCGAGAGGATCATTTTTACCGGGCGACCGCAAACCAGGGCCAGCTTTGCCACCAGTGTCTGTATGTGCAGGCCGCCCTTGCCGCCAAATCCACCGCCGACGTGGGGCACCAGCGCCCTGATTTTTGCCATGGGTATTTGCAGGTAGTCGGCAACCTTTTGCTGCACGATAAAAACCGACTGGCAGCTGGACCACAGGGTAATACGTCCGCTTTGTTCCGGTATGGCGAGGGCACCGCAGGGTTCCATGTACATGTGGTGCTGAGCCTGGGTCTGGAATTCACCTTCCACGATTACATCGCAGCCATCCCAGGCACTGTCCACGTCACCTTCGCTGATGGAGGCCTTCCATAATATATTTCCTTCAAAGCTGCTGGGCTTGAGACGAAAGTAGTCGGCCAGGTCCTCGTGAACAAGCTCGGATTCGGGATCAAGCGCGTCATCAACGCCGAGAATGTTTTGCAGGGGTTCGTATTCGACCTTGATGAGCTGCGCAGCCCGGCGCGCGGTCTCCGCATCGGTGGCGGCCACCGCGGCCACGGGTTCACCCAGGTAACGTACCTTGCCCATGGCAATGGGTGGTTCATCCTTGAGAAACACGCCGCCGAGTACATGATCAAAGTCTTCGCCGGTGATGACTGCCTTTACCCCCGGTAGTGCCAGCGCCTCCGAGGTGTCATAGCCGAGTATGCGGGCATGGGCATACTCGCTAAAGGCCATGGCGGCATAGAGCGCCCCGCTAGCAGGTATGTCATCGATATAGGCGGCAGCCCCGGTAGCCTTGTCACGACCGTCAATACGGGGGACATCATGGCCAACTGCAGTATTCAGCGCACTCATGATCTGCCTTCCTCGACAACCTGCATCGCCGCATCAACAATCTTCGTGTAACCGGTACAGCGGCACAGGTTTCCCGATAGCGCATGGCGCACTTCTTCCCGTGTCGGGCTGGCGTTATCAGCAAGAAAGGCGCTGAGGGTGACGATCATGCCCGGTGTACAGAAGCCGCACTGCAGCCCGCCGTGACTGACCAGCGCTTCCTGTAGGGGTGAGAGGTTCAGGCCCTCGGCGATGCCTTCAATGGTGGTGATTTCCCGGTCGCTGCAGGCAGCCGCCAGGGTCAGGCAGCCACGCACCGCTTCGCCATCCACCATCATGGTGCAGGCACCGCACACGCCCTGGTTGCAGCCCCGCTTTGATCCGGTCATACCCAGCTTGTCGCGCACGGTTTCAAGCAGGGTTTCAGCACCGTCGATCAGCACATCGTGGCTCTCACCATTGATGCTTAAAGTAATTGCCTGCTTGTTCAATGTTCGACTCCCCGGCCGCTTAAATTATTCACGGCACGCTTTAACAGGCGGGGTATCAGCCTGCGACGATAGTCTGCGGTACCCCTTACATCGTTAACGGGATCAGCCGCTTCAGCAAGTATTGCCCCGGCTTCGTTAATGTCATTCTCACTCAAGGTGCTACCCAGCAGCTTGTTGTCCGCCTCGTCCGAGTGTAGGGGCTGACCGGCCACGGCGCCCACGGCGATACGGGCATAGCTGCAGCTGTCATTTTCCATGCCAAGCACGAGGGAGACCGCCACGGTGGCGTAATCCCCGTCCACCCGCGCCACCTTGACGTGTTCGCCGCGACTATTAGCCGGGCAGTTGGGAAGAAGAATGGCCGACACCAGCTCATTTTCCGCGGTGGCGGTTTCATAGTAGCCAAGAAAAAAATCAGTGGCGGGCACGACCCGTCTGCCATCGGCGCCACAAATTTCCACGCTGGCATTGGCGGCAACCAGGGCGCAGGGAAAATCCGCCGCCGGGTCGGCATGGCTGATGGAGCCACCGATTGTTCCCATCCGTCTAATGGGCGGATGGGCAATCTGGCTTGCCGCGCGGGTCACTACGCTGAGCCCGTTTTCGAACATGTCGGAGTTGGCGATGGTCTCGTGTCGTGTCATGGCACCGATGCGTATACCGTCATCGGTACGGTTGATGCCCTCAAGCTCGTCGATGAGACGCAGGCCAACAAGCAGGGGTGGTGACACAAGATCGGCATTCATCATGGCCACCAGCGTGGCACCACCGGCGATACAGCGCGCGTCTTCTTCCTCGCCAAGAAAAGCCAGTGCTTCTTCGATGCTTGTGGGTTCGACGTATTTCATGCTTGCTAATGCACCCGTATCAAAGTGACTGCCAGTCAAACGACTGTTCAAAGGCATGGGCGACGCGGTAAATGGTGGGTTCGTCACAGTGCTTGCCCACCAGCATCATACCGATGGGCAGGCCATCCCTTTCGCCGCAGGGGATGGACATGCCCGGGTGACCGGTGGCGTCAAACTGGCAGGTATTAAAGATCGCATTGAGGGTTTGTTCCATCACCTGTTCAAGGCTGGCATCAGCCAGTGAGCTTACGTTGGCCATTGGCTTGCCCGAGGTGGTTGGCATGAGTAGGAGATCATAGTCATTTAACACTTCATCATAACTGGCGCGCAAGCGGTGCTTCATGTTCTTTGCCTTACCGTAATAGTAACCGTTAAAGCGCTCCAGGTATTGGCTGAATAGCACCATGATCTGCGCGTTCTGTGGCATTTCATCCATGCGTCTTAACCAGCCGTTGGCGGCCTGCCACAATGCAGGCGATGCCACCGTATCTATATTGGAGGGCGTGCCGTTCAAGGCAAGCGTGCCCCTGAAGCCATCCAGGAATATTGTGCTCCAGACAATGAGACCGTGTGGATGGATAGGAATGGAGACTTTCTCGACACTGGCTCCAAGTTCACCGAGTTTTTTGGCCGCGCTACGCACGCACTCATCCACCTCGCCGTCGGAATAGGGCATGCCAAAGCCTTCCTCCACAACGCCGATTTTCATACCGGCGATGTCCTGGCCGATGGCCTTGCTGTACTCATGCACTTCAAGCTGCCGTTGCCGGCCATCCAGCCCGTCGTGGCCTGCCATGACTTCAAGGGCGAGGGCGTTATCGGCGACGTTGTTACTCATGGGGCCAACATGGTCGATGGTGGCTTCCATACCCATGATGCCGGTGTATGGCAGCAGGCCATGGGTGGGTTTCATGCCATAGATACCGCACCAGCTTGAAGGGATACGGATGGAGCCGGCCTGGTCACAGGCCAGGGCAATGTCCACTTCACCCGCGGCCACGAGTGCAGCACTGCCCGAGGACGATCCCCCGGTGGAATAGCCCGGTTTTCTCGGGTTGTCCACGGGAAAGCCGGAGCCGGTGAAGTTGGCGCTGGATATGCAGAGGTACTCGCACACGGCTTTACCGCTGATGCTGGCGCCGGCATCAAGCAGGCGTGTGACCACCGTTGCGTCAAAATCAGGCACAAAGCCTTCAAGGATGGTGGCGCCGTTTTTCATGGGAATGTTGGCGACAAAGATATTGTCTTTTACCGCCACCGTGCGACCGGCCAGGGGGCCTTCACTGGCACCTTCAATCTTGCTCTTTACATACCAGGCACCGTACTGGTTTTCATCATCATCGGGAAAGTAGTGTGAACGCTCCGGGTATTTCACCGGTGGAATGTCAGCTTGCTCGTTATCAAGCGCTTCGCAGGATGAAGAAAATGCGCCCATGAAGCCAAGCATCTTTTCTGCATACTCGGCGTCAAGATCAAAATCAATGTCCCTTGCCAGTTCCTGCAAGTCTGCAACGGTGGGTGAACGAAAGCCCATGCTGTTTCTCCGTGAGTTTAAAATTATTTTTTTAGTACGGCCTGCTACTTGCCGAGGTGTCGCGACAGGTAGCCGACCATAGTATTTAACTGTTCTTCACTGACAGAAATATTATTTCGTCTCAGCATGTCGATGGTATAGCCCCGCCACTCGGATTCCTTTCGGCGCGTGGCAACGACACGCCCAAGATCATGACACATGACGCAGTATCCCTGTACCAGTGCTGCACCTTCACCGGCGGGAAGCTCCAGTTTTCCGCTACTTGCGAGGGGTGAATCCGGGGGAAGGGCGCCGCTTGTCATGGGTGTTGAGCTGCCCGGGCCGTGCTCACGCACCAGGTAGTCGATAACCAGTTCCATTTCATCAACATCGAGCTGGGCACCGGTGACAACCATTTTCTGTACCGTTCTTTTCCAGCCGTCCCGGCCGTTGGTGGTTACTTCAATGGGCGCCAGCCCGTGACACTGGGTACAGGTAGCCCGGTAAAGACGCTGCCCCTCATCTTCCTCTGCGGCCAGCTTCGCCGGCAACAGCAGGGCAGGCAAGAACACGCACAGCAGTGCGAGTTTGCACGTGAGTAGTTCGATTTTGCCTGAATGCCTTTTCATAGCTTGCGTGTTCTTTTATCCGCGATGGAATACTCCGGGTGCCAGGTGGAGTTTGCCATGGTCCCGGTTCTTTCAACGTGCATGTCGAGCAGGTAGGGTCGACCTTCCCGGGTCGCCCTTATGGCGCGTTTAATACTGGCCTTTATATTACCCGGCTCCTTTACGATCTCGCCTTCCACGTCAAAGCCCGCAGCAAGCTTCACGTAATCCACGTCCGGTTCGCCGAGGTAGCACACCATGTCACGGCCCGTTTCCCAGGACCGGCCGCGTCGCGACATGATACGGTTACGCTCGTTGTTATAGCTCTGGTTGTTCATAACAATGATGATCACGGGTGCGCGGTAGCGACTGTAGGACCACAGCGGCTGCGGTCCACTGAAAAGAAAGGTGCCGTCAGAGACGATGCTGACCACCTGCCTGTCCGGTAGCGCGAGCTTGACGCCAAAGGCAGCGGGTAAACCCCAGCCAAGGGTGAAGCCGGTATTAAAGTAGAAGTCCTTGGTGTCCGGGCCGTAATCCATGTAGTTATCTATGTGCCAGGAGTAGCTGTCATTGTCGGAAACGATGATGCTGTCTTTTTCAAGCAGCTCCTCGAGTTCAAGCACGATGCGTTCCGCACTGATGGGATCGTTATCCCACTTATCCCTTGCGATGGCCTGCAGGCTTTCTTCTCGTTTGAACTGGTGCTTTTTCGCGATGTCCAGTCGCTGCTTCGCGATGCGCGCAAGTGAGCGTGGTTTGGACTGTTGTCGAATTTCTTCCAGCAGGTCAACAATCGCCAGCCTTATATCAGCAACGATGGATAGCTGTGTCGGGTAAACCCTGGCCAGGTTATCCACGTCGAGTCTTACCTGCACCAGCTTGACGTCGGGCTTGATCTTCAGGCTTGAGCCGGCCAGTGGCATGCGTGAACCCAGGTTGAGTAACACGTCGATTTTTTCCGGAAAGCGCGCGGTGGCGTTGTAGATGCCGTAAAACAGCGGGTGCCTGGTAGGGAAGTGTTTTGACCATGATGCAGACCAGTCTTTTACCACCGGTGTGCCAAGCAACTCCGCCAGTTCCTTCAGTTCTGCTTCGGCCTGGCAGTACCTCACCTCGTCGCCACTCAGGATCACCGGGTGTTGTGCAGCAAGCAGCAGTTTTGCAAGCTGTTTAACATCTTCCTTTGCCGGCCTCACCTGCAGGGAGACATCAAACATATCCTGCTGCATCACCGTGGCGCTGGTTTTCGCCGAGAGATGATCCTGCGGCGTGGCCAGGAACACCGGTCCGCTCGGGCGGGTTGAGGCAAATTTCTGCCCGCGGCGAAGGATCTCGGGGATCTTGTCGGCAGCCTGGATGGACCAGTGCCACTTGGTCATGGTCTGGGTCATGGAGGTCATGTGATCCATCGCCTCAAAGCCATCCTGTGCCAGCATGGCCACGCTGACATCATCGGTGATGACAAGCATGGGGGTGTAATCTTTCCAGGCGTTAAACATCATCGACATGGCATTGGGTATACCGGGCCGGGAGATGATGACGCAGGGTGTTTCCCCGGTTGCCTTGGCATAACCATCGGCCATGGCCACCAGCGCACCTTCGTGGATGGACTTGATGACCTGGATGTTCGCCTCGTCCACCAGCGCATCAAAGATGGGTGCTTCGCCGGATGATGGATTTACAAACAGGAACTTGTGACCGGAGGCCTTGAGTTGTTCCACCAGCAGCTTGCCACCCGTGCCGCTGACACGCCGGGCCCATCCAGGCAGGCCTTCACCGCTATCGCTACCAGCTACAAAGGGAGAAAAGTCTTTTGCGATACTGCTGGCAGCGCTTGCGCTTAAACCAATGCTGCCAAGGGCGCCAAGAAACTGGCGACGGGAAACACCGCTATCGACGTATTGCCTGATCAGGCTCTTGATGTCGTTGTCACCGGGCATACATACTCCAGTTTGGAAAAACAGGCTGTGCGGTCGGTCACCCGCAGATTTTATTCTATACGGAAACCACCCTCGCTTGCCTCGATTTTTACCCAGCTGGGTGAGGGAAAATGCGCCGGCATGAGGATGCTGCCGCTCTCAACCACCTCTTCGAGCACGCGCCGACGCGTAGCGGCGGAAGCCACGGGGTCAACGCAGAAGCCGCTTGACCACTCCGGGTGCAACAGTTGTAAGGGATGATGCAGCACGTCACCGCTGGCAAGGGCGCGTTCTCCGGCTGACTCAAGGTGAAACACGAAGTTTCCCGGCGAATGCCCCGGCGCTGCTTCCACCCTGATACCCGTTTCCAGCTCAAAGCCATCTTCGATCATTTCTGCGCGACCGGCTTCAACCACCGGTAGCACGCTGTCACGAAAGGAAAAGCCCAGTGCTTCGCTCACCGGCGGTGGCACGGTGTCTTCTGCCGTACCGGCGACGTCACGATGGTAGCCCTGCCAGGCTTCAAACTCAGTTTTTCCAAACAGGTAGCGGGCATTGGGCAAGGTCGGCACCCAGTCACCATTATCAAGTCGAGTATTCCAGCCAACATGATCCGGGTGCATGTGCGTGCACATGACAAAATCAATGTCTTCCGGCGTCAGTCCTGCCGCGGCGAGGTTTCCCAGGTAGTTGGTATTGAGCTTGTGCATATCGGGAAAGGCGGGCAGGTCCTTGTCATTACCGGCGCAGGCATCGATGAGAATGGTGTGACGCCCGGTTTTTACCAGGTAGGAATGAAAGCTGAGAATGAGTATGTCGGAGTCCGGGTCAATATAGGTGGGATAGAGCCAGTCACGGTTGGCCTTCACCACATCCGGGTCGGCATCGGGGAGCAAAAAGTTTAATTCAAAACTTGGCGCGACAGATTCGATGACCTTGCTGACCTCAAACTCGCCGATGGATATTTTTTCCATTGCTGTTTCCCCTGGCTTTTCTATTAACGAATATTGGGTTGGTAGTTAAGCTGACCGTTAGCGGCATGGATGCCGGTTACGAGCGTACATGGATGTATTCATAGCGTGTCAGCGTACTGCCACCCAATGTTCGTTGACTGGCAAAAAGAGACGGATCTTAGATACCTTCGATATCATAGTCATCCAGGTTTACCTGCTGCATGCGCGCCTTTACGTATTTTTCCTCGACAGGTA
>CAZXDV010000106.1:0-9883 GCA_964639535.1 uncultured Enterobacteriaceae bacterium
GACATTCGCGCAGGGACTATGTCTTTCACTACAAGTACAGCGTGTTTGGAACCGGGAAAGGAACGTACCTGAAAGCCATTCGCTGGAGAAATATCAAGTTTTATCCAAATGAAGTAGAGATATTTAATGTCATGCGAGATCCGAATGAAGGCTACTCAAATCGAAGGCAGTACCTGTGGGCGATGGAACCCATGCGGCAAATGATGACCAGGCATCAAAAACTGATGCAAAAGTATCCAAACCGGGTTTTAAAACATTAAGCTTTTTCTCTGCACTCAATAGCAATGATCGGGTGGTCCCGGCAGGTCCAGGGCCGGTAATCTCTTTTCCACGCCAAGCAGAACGTGGAGAGACCATGTCATTTATCATTAGAGGGCTGTCACCGGGTCAATTTGAAGCTTTTTTTCGCATGCCCGGGAAAGAACTGGCCGAGCATCGTGCCCGGAAGCTCGTCGCCAATGCAAAACCTGGTTTTCCATGCAGGGTGAGTCTTGAAGATGCTGAGATTGGTGAGACCGTCATCCTGCTAAATTATGAGCACCAGGCAGCGGATTCCCCCTTTAACTCAAGGCATGCCATTTATGTGCGGGAAAATGCGAGACAGCTTACTCCCGCTGCCAATAAAGTCCCGGCGATGTTCCTTTCAAGGCTTGTCTCAATCCGTGTTTTCGATTCTGAACATTTCATGACAGCCGCAAATGTCGTTAAAGGCCCTGAATTGGAGCGGGCTATCCCGGCCCTGTTCAAAAAACCAGGATCGGAATACATTCATCTTCACAACGCCTTGCCGGGGTGTTTCCTGGCAAAAGCGGTGAGACTGTAAGCTCCAGTCCAGGCCAAAACCCGAAAAATAATTGCAACCAAATTGGCTTCTCGCTGCGTCTAAGCAGGTAATACACAAAAATGGTTGAAATGGGGAACTGGAATTGCAATCAAATATTATACTTGCTGTAGGCTTTACACTGGCACTGGCCGCGACTGGCGTCACCGGCACAACAGGATTTGGTAGCTGGTTAAACTGTATTTCCGATGCCTATGAACTACCTGCCGGGTGTGAAGCGGCTGATAAATATTGCAATATAAATCAAACAGTTAGTGGTTCATACACTGGTCGTTTGAAACCCATTTAAACCTAAGCTGAGCACCACGCGTCTCATGCAAAGAAACTGAATAATCATCACTCAATGCAAGAACAACAGCTCAATGCTGATGAAGACCGTTTTATGGGCAAGCAAGAGCTTGACTTGATCGCTGCGGTCAAAAATGGAGACAGGCATGCTTTTCACCAGCTTTACCAGCAACACTGTGGCCGGGTTTATGCACTTTGCTACCGTCTCACAGGAGAAAAGAGTCTTGCTGAAGATGCAAGCCAGGAAGTTTTTATACAGGTCTGGCACAAGATTGGAGAATTTAAGGGGCAAAGCAAGTTTTCTACCTGGCTGCATTCCGTTGCCGTCAATGTCACCCTCTCGCATATGCGCAAGCAGAAAGGTTGGCTATCCCGTTTTAGAAACGTGGACACTGACAATGAACTCGAGCAAAGCACAGAAATGAAAACTGATGACTTTAACCTCGACAGGTACATTGCCCGCTTGCCGGAAAGGGCACGCATTGTGTTTGTTTTACATGCGGTCGAGGGTTATCGACATGAGGAAATCGCCAGCAAATTAAACATGGCAGTCGGAACCAGTAAATCCCAGTTTCATCGATCAAAGGCATTATTGAAAGAGTGGATAGAATCATGAAAGAAGAGCAATTTGAAGAATTGTTACAGGAAAAGCTTGATGCCCTGCCGAGAGAGATCCAGCCCGAGCAGGACCTCTGGCCCGGTATCGACCATGCCCTCGAGCATGAAGTGTCGCACACCAACTCTTCGAATCGCTGGATCGGTATCGCGGCATCTATTGCCGTACTTGGAATAACAGGCTTATTGACGCTGAATTACTTTTCTAAGCCGGAAATCGACAACGCAGGTATCAACCAGGCTGTCGCTAATATGAGCCGGGAATACGAGGGCCAAAAACAACTGTTGTTGGCTCATTATCAACAACAGCCTGCACTAACTGATAACTGGCAACAACAACTGGAGGAACTGGACAGTGCGGCAACGGTTATCAAGGCCGCGCTGGAAAATGATCCCAATGATGCAAACCTGATAAGGCTATTAAAGCAGGTATATCAACAACAACTAACACTTATTCAGTCAGTACACCAGGCTGACTGGATGTAATCACGAGGTAGAAATTATGAAGAACATGATATTGGCAGTTACTCTTACCGCGGTCTCACTCACTACCTATGCTGGTACAAAGATTGACCAGGTGTTGGACGTCTCAAAGACAGCCGATGTTTCAATTCACGATCAGCACGGCAACATCAAGGTGAAGGCCTGGGACAAGGGCAAGGTCAAGGTGAGTGGTGAGCTTTCCAGGCGAGCAAGGGATTTTACCTTTGAGAGCCATGGCAACACTGTCACATTTGACGTGATATACGATGATAAATGGGACTGGAACAGGAAATCCGCCAATGAGGACAATTCAAACCTGGTGTTTTATGTACCCAGGGGTAGCGAACTCCAGGTTAACAGCATTACGGGTGATATATCTGTCACCGGGGTGGAAGCCGGGGCAAACATTGAGACCGTCAACGGTGCTATTACCGCGGAAAAACTCAAGGACAGGGTCAGGCTACAGTCGGTTAATGGAAACATCAGCGCGGCCAACAATCAGGGCAAGATTGACATTGAAACGGTCAATGGCGCAGTAAGCGACAAGGGGTCCTCCGGCACGCTGAGGCTGAGAACTGTACAGGGTAATGTCACCTGTAAAAGTACTTACCTGGATGTTGCCGTTGAAATTGTGAATGGAAACCTGTTACTTGACCTGGATAAGATCGATGAACTGGTTGTCGAATCAGTCAATGGCAGGGTTGATGTGGCCCTGGACCTCAACAGGAAGGGAGATGTGTCGGTCTCGGGTGTCAACGGAACGATAAACCTGGATTTTAACAAGGCAGTTGATGCTGAATTCGAAATCGATACAGCAGTTGGCGGCTCTATCACCAATAAACTGACCGATGACCAGGCGGAGAAGCAGAAGTTCTTACCCGGAAGCAGTCTCGGCTTTAGCACCGGTGATGGCTCGGGAGACGTAGAAGTCACCACCGTAAATGGGAATGTGAAAGTCGGGTATCGTTAGTAAGTGCTATACCTGGTTTTACAGGCTGCAAAGGTGGGCGGTTTTCATCCATCAAGCCTGCACTTGTAGCCTTAACACCCCGGAACGGACAGCACGCCAGGATCCCGCTATCATTGAGAAGCAGTTCAACAAGCCCGGGAGTTAACTTATGAGTGCCTGTCGTCAAGTTTTTAACCTGTTTCTTATTTTCCTGCTTTCTCCACTTTCACATGCCGAGCAGCAATATCCCAATATCAAGGGCGACCTGGTTTTTGAAGATGACCGGGTCATCGTTCAGCGATTTCGCCTGGAACCGGGGCAGTGGGAAGGCCTCCATACACACCCTGAGCATCAACTGGTCATCGTGCTGAAAGACACGGAAAAAGTTGTCTCAACCTTTGGAGATAAAGAGTACTTCTTTACCAACGATGATGCCGCGAACTCAATCCCCAGTGCATTTTGGCGCCCCGGTCCCGTTTCACTGGAGGATAAGCATAACTCAGGAAACCTGGGTAGCAGGACGCTTGAATGGATAGCGATAACCTTTAAAAAGGATTCCATCGCCAGTGAGCGGGATATTGTGAACACAGAAGACCTCGTGCCACCGGCTGATTGATACCGCGAGTTACCGGGGTTCAGCACCAGGGTAAACTGTATTTAGCATTTCCCGAACGATGGGTTCAAACTTTACTTCGCTGAAGTCCTCTTTCATGTAACCGGTCCATACTGCCACGAGGTCCTTGCGCGGATTCACCAGGAAACCCTGGCCGGCCCAGCCGCCCTTGAAGAAATCACCGTTCACGCCTATCTCGTCCCACTGGTAAATATTATGCTTGATGCCGCTGCTTGATGAGTCAGGAAAACCTGCATTTGTGAGTAATGCCGGCCTGCCACCGGAGAAGATAAATTCAATGTGCTCATCAGAGATGATCTTCCTGTCACTGACAACGCCGTAACTGGGTGTGAAAAGGAGCCCCAGGCGAGCCAGGTCCCGCATACGCGCAAGAAAACCACCGTGGGTCACGGGAATACCCTGTACCGGGGCAATATAGGCAGCATTTGACTCAGCTCCGATATGCCACCAGATTTCCCTGCTGAGAACGTCCTGGAAGCGCACACCGGTCACTTTTTCTACGAGCCAGGCCAGGACAAATGTGTTCATTCCGGAATAGGAAAATCGGGTACCCGGCTCATCCACTTTCGTGGTCTTAAGCGTTTTAACAAACTCGTAGGCGTTCACCGGTGCATTTTCTGTCCTGAAGCCATCACCGACACCCATGCTATACAGGTAGTAGCATGAAGTGCGGTCGTCATATTCATCTTCACAATCAAGCCCGGTTGCCATGTCGAGGATATCCCTGACGCTGATACCGGCCAGGTCCGAGGCAGAAACTTCCGGGAGATAGTGGTCGATGCTGCGATTGACGTCGATTTCACCCCGCTCTTCAAGGATTCGAACAATCGTCCCAACAAGGGCCTTGGCAACTGACCAGTACACCGGCATTTCATAGGCTTCCATGCGCGGGTAGCTTTCGTAGGCAATCTTGCCCTTGTGCAGGATGACAACGCCGAGCACGGTAGACTGGTTGCTGTGAATAAAATCCTCAAGTGAGAACTTTCCTGCCGGTGTATCCACTTCAAATTCGGCGATAGCAGGATTGACGGCGTACTCAAGTTCTCTCACCGGACCGTTGCGGTAAACGTTAACCGTTGGAAAAATTTGATGAAGATTTCTGAAATTCCATGCCATGTCTTCACCATTGACCTTCCACCAGATTTCATTCTCCGGCAATCGTTGGTGCTGTAACAGGACCTGCCGAGAGGACGTTGACGAAACAAATTCCTCGCTGGAGGAGGGGGCTAACTTCCTGCCCGTTGTTACTTCGGTCGTGGAATCGAAGTCACATGCTGAAATAGACAGCAATATGGGTAACAGGAGAAGGCGTGTGAAAAGGTTCATAGGCCACGTAGTCGTTTTATTACATTCAGTCCCGGTAAGAGGAATCAATGTCGATGTATTGATATGCTAGTTTCCCTTGTTATCTGCTCACACAGGATTCATTCTTACTGCTTAACATGGAGTGTCGACCTAGTGTAGCAGGAACCCCCAAGTTGTTCATTTGGAAAGCAAAACCAAGAGGAAGGTTATGATGAGAAAAATATTATTTACATCCCTGGTCGCCTTTAACGCCATGCTTATTTCATTCTGTTCTGTCGCCGCATCGAATTCGATACAGGACAGGGTCTCGGAAATCATGGCAATGGACCACCGAACTGAAACTGACACCGTGAGAGACAGGAATCGCGCTCCACAGCTGGCATTGGAGTTTATGGGAATCAGGGAGGATATGAAGGTTATTGAGTTTGCCCCCGGCAATGGCTGGTACTCGAAAATCCTGGCACCGCTGCTTAAAGAGAAGGGCGAGCTTCACATGGCCTACAAAAAGGAATGGCTGGATAGCCTTGACGATATTCTCGCCGAAAAGGTTATGAGCAAGGCAATAAAGCTTCCCATGGAACTGGACTGGAATAACGAAGAATATCGTTATGTTTTTGGTAAAAAAATTGATTTTGGGATAAGCGACGCGGACATGGTCCTGTGCATACGCGAGTATCACAATTTTAATGCCGAGGATAAGGCAAGGTTCAACAAGGCGGTTTTCAGCGCATTAAAACCGGGCGGTATCTACGTGGTCATTGATCACAGCCGCCGCCACATGGCTCCTGAAACATGGGAACTTCGCCGACGTGAGGATGCAGTGGACGTGATACTGGGTGTGCAACAGGCGGGATTTAAACTGGAGAAATCTTCGAATATGTTCTATCGGCCTGATGATGAACTGGTTTACGAAGTTGGTCGCAAGACGGTCACTGGCAATACCGACAGGTTTATGCTGGTGTTCAAAAAAAGCCGGTAAGTTATTTGTTTAAATGCCTGTAGCTTCGGACCAGGGAAACACGTGCAATAAGTGACGCAAAAATAAGTGGTGATGAATAAAGCAGGCATTGCAAAAATTCACCGCTGAATAACAGGGTAGTGATGCTTAAGGCCTCGATGCTGCCGTGCTGTTTGACCAGGGCCTCGTGATAGGGAGTGATATAGAAAAACCAGAGCAGGACCATCACGCCAAGCCCCGCGACAAGCATGTAATTGCAAATACGAAGGGATGTTTTCAGAAGTTCAGCACTGATCTCCGTCCCGGGTGTTACATGAATCTTTTCAAGAAATGTTTTTTCTGCATCAGTCACACGGCCAAATCGCGATAGTACGATTATAGTGGTGATGCTCAGTAGCAGCGCAATGATAAATGGGTCAAGGTAGACCGGAAGGTCAATTACGCCGGTTATATCAAGCAGTTTCGGAATTATATTGCCGAGGAAGCCGCTAATGATCCCCCAGTATGCCGCAGTCGCCGTTATCGATTTACTCCAGACACTCATGAAGGCAACAGGCCCCCATGAGGACGCAAAAAGTGTTCCGGCAAAATAAGTGATGATCATGATCGACGGTGGTTGGAAGAAAGCTATCCCCAACACCATGAGGCCGGCAATTAGTATGGATATCCTTGTCACGAGCAGTTGTTTTTTCTCGGGAATATTCTTAAAGATCGAAAGATCATGGCTTGCGCTGAAACCTACCAGTGAAAGGAAGGTCGAGGCCGAAGACAGGCCTGCAGCCGTAATGCCGGCCATTAGCAACATACCCGGCAATACCGGCATCAGGTTGAGGGCCGCCCAGATCATTGCGCGCTCGGTGGGTTCAATATTCGCATTCGAGAGATTGATAATGGCAGGAGCACTTAGCAGGGCAAGATAAACCAGTAACACTGCGCCAGTGGCAACACAGGCAGCCCGAATCACTGTATGTTCGTTTTTTGCCATCAGGTAGCGGCTTGACTGCCAGGGACTGACGGCCAGCACAAGGCTCCATGAAATACCCAGTGTCACACCCCAGGTCATGGCATCGATTGCATTTGACCACCTTGCTCCTTCCCCCACGAAACCATGCCAGGAGATGATACCGGGCTTGTCTTGATAAACAGCCAGGGTCTGAATTGCCGTATTCCAGCCGCCGCCGGCATCGACGATAAAATACAGGGCGACGAACGCGACAATGGTGAATAGTAAAAACATGATCGTATCGGTAATGACGACACCACGAGAGCCGGAGTAAAGGGTAAAAAGCGTGTAGCCAAGCCAGACAATAACCAGGGTCTGGGTGTAGGGCAAAGCCATCACCTCGGAGATCACCAGGGACACCCCTTGAGTGACTGCAAGCAGGTAGGCGGATATGCCAACAATAATAGTCACGCCAGCGGCCATTTGCACCTTTTGGCTATTGAAGCGTTTTCCAAAAAATTCCGCGACGGTCAGGACATTACTGCGCCTGAGATAGCGGCCAAAGAAGATCGCGCCGAGTACGTAGCCTATGCTGTTTACCGCTGTCATAATCATCAGCACCGGGCCATAGCCGCTGTAGGTAAAGCCGGTTTCTCCAAGGAAAGCATTGGTGCTGAGAAAGCTGGCAATGAGGGTGCCAACGATGAGCAGGGTTGACGCACCCCGACCCGCAACATAAAAGTCGTCCAGGTGTTTAATTTTTCTGCCAGCGTAGCTACCTATTGCCAGGTAAAGCAGGATGCTGCAGACAATTCCGATGGCATAGGTATTCATTACCCTCGCATTATACGTTTAATTGTGAAAAAACTGGCAAGGCTAATGGATTTCATTAAATACGCTTATGAAATTTGATCCAGAGTTGGTAATAATACGAATAGAGGCTAACATTTTCGAAAAATCGCCAATAAATACCAGTAGCAGCTTAAACTACATTCAACAATTACTGTTTTACTCAGGGTTAACTCACTATGCCAATGTTATCTGACAAGTCCCCGGTCACGTTTAATGATTCGCTACCTGAAAAGGTTGATGTGGTGATCATCGGCGCCGGGGTCATCGGCATTTCAACCGCCTGGTTTCTCGTCAAGGCTGGCCTGTCTGTGCTTGTTTGCGAAAAGGGCAGAGTGGCCGGCGAGCAGTCCTCGAGGAACTGGGGCTGGGTAAGAAAACAGGGTCGCGATGAAGCAGAGGTACCTATAGCCAAGAAGTCCCAGGAAATATGGGAAGGCCTGGCC
The DNA here is from genome assembly GCA_964639535.1 of uncultured Enterobacteriaceae bacterium. Taxonomy (GTDB): domain Bacteria; phylum Pseudomonadota; class Gammaproteobacteria; order Eutrophobiales; family Eutrophobiaceae; genus WLWS01. The sequence goes on from CAZXDV010000106.1 coordinate 8,312, forward strand.
GAGGAGACCGGCGAGGACCTGGGATTTAAACGTTGCGGTTTGATCTACCTCGCCAATAATGAATCAGACCAGCAGGATTTTGAAAACTGGATGGAGGTTGCCAGGCGCCATGAACTGGATACGAAGCTAATCAGCGCTGCCGAATTGGGTGAGAGACTGGGCTATGACAGCCATCCCTGGAAGGGTGGCATGTATACCGCCAGCGATGCCAAGGCAGAGCCCTTTGTTGCCGTACCCGGTATCGCCCGCGCCGCCCAGCGGCTAGGTGCCAGGATTGTAGAAAACTGCGCAGTACGCACGCTCGAAACTGAAGCGGGGCAGGTGAGTGGCGTGGTGACAGAACTGGGCAGCGTGAAAGCATCCATGGTGATGTGTTCCGGGGGTGCCTGGTCCTCGGCTTTCCTGGGCAACCTCGGTGTTCGGTTTCCACAGTTACTGGTGAAGGGAACAGTTGTCAGGACAGACGAACGGCCGGAGGCTTACATGGGCGGAGCCGGTTCGCACAAGTTTTCCTTCAGGCGCCGACAGGACGGTGGCTATACCCTGTCAAAAGGAAACTATCTTGATCACTACGTTAGCGCAGATAGCTTCAGGTTTTGCCTGGATTTTCTTCCGGCACTCAAGGTGACCTGGAGTGGTCTCAGGCTTCGATTTGGAGATGGACTGATGGAACGGCTATTTCCAAAACGCAACTGGCAGGGTGACGAGATAACGCCATTTGAAATGACCCGGGTGCTAAACCCGGAGCCAAACCCGGACGTCATTAAAAAAATAGAGAATTACATGGCCGAGAATCACCCGGTGCTGGAAAACGCCGGAATAGTAGAGGCCTGGGCTGGCATGATTGACGCCCCGCCGGATTTTGTCCCGGTAATGGACGAGGTGCCGGGTTACCGGAATTTCTTTCTAGCCACGGGTTTTAGCGGTCATGGTTTTGGCATTGGCCCGGGCGCCGGCTATGTCATGGCAAAGATGCTACAGGGGCAGGAAATAGAATTTGATCTGAGCCGTTTTCGTTTCTCCCGCTTCAGTGACGGTAGTCCTGTCAATGTAGGGCCGGCCCTGTAATTACAGTAGTCCCTGGCCGCCGAAACGCGGTATTCCGGACTGCACTACTCGCGAGACATCCTTTCACGATAGTCCCAGGTAAAAATATTCCGGGGCGTTAGTTTTATCATGACCTCGCTATCTGACTTTTCCAGAAGATGCCTTGCCAGGCTTGAATTCGTGTTACCCAGGTATTTCACAATGAGCTTTTCCAGTAATTCGGCAGCTCCCGTGGATTGGATCTCGGCATCTGCGTAACCTCTCAGGCCGAAATATGGAGGCTCATTTGGTGACAGCTCAAATCCACAGCGGGGATTTGATCTCAATATTTCGACCAGCTTCGCATTTTCCTGCGTGACCGAATAAAAGCACGCGTTGTTATACTCATACCACAGCGAACAGATGAGGGGGTAACCGGACGGGAGTATGGCGCTGATCCTGAGCGGTGTTCGCAGCTTGCTGCAAATGTTATCAAGCTGCTGTTGATTAGTGGAGATGGCCGACATGATATGTGGATTATACCCC
>CAZXDV010000107.1:0-9789 GCA_964639535.1 uncultured Enterobacteriaceae bacterium
TTTCCTGTTTCATGGCGTCAGTTTGTTGCGCGAAACGTGGACTTTCGCCGTCACTGACGAAGGCGATATTAATGACAGGTAGGTTTTGACCCGCAACAAGCTGGGGGATAGCGAAAAGGACAGCAAATAAGAAGGAAACTGGAAATCTGTTCATAAATTTTTCAAAGCAGGCGCTTCACAGCAGGATTGACTCGCCACGTCCATATAGCTTGCATTACATGCGGAATTGTCGTCCGTCCAAATCGGCTCTCCTGCCGATTTGTCGATCCTAGCTCGTTCTCGCGCTCCACCGAAAACACAATTCCAAACAGGTAATTAATACCTATTTGGAATTGGCGCTCCCGGCAGGACTCGAACCTGCAACCCTCGGGTTCGAAGCCCGATACTCTATCCAGTTGAGCTACGGAAGCGCTAAGGTTATTGCAGGCCCTACTATACCATTTTTTCTGGCTATGTAGCGCTATTGCCTTGTCATATTTTACCTGTATAAAAATTTGCATTCAGGTTTGTGCAATAAACACATTTAAATTAATCTACTGGCATGCAGGTTTTCTTCGATTGCCTGCTCAAATAATTATTATCCCCGTGGATTAACAGGAACAACGTAATGAATGAACGTGTGAATGTTCACGGCCTGCAGGTTGCCGGGCCGCTGTACAAGCTTGTAAATGAAGAAATTATTCCTGGTAGTGAAGTGGACGCCGACAGGTTCTGGAGTGAGCTGGCTGCCATCATTAACGATCTCGCACCGAAGAACAGGGCATTGCTGGACAAGAGAGATCAACTGCAAAAACAGATCAACGACTGGCATCTTGATAAATCCAATGATGCCCTTGATGTAGATTCCTACAAGGCCTTCCTCACCGACATTGGCTACCTGGTCCCGGAGGGTGATGATTTTCGCGTCAGCGTTGAAAAAACCGATGACGAAATTACCAGGATTGCCGGGCCCCAGCTCGTTGTACCAGTCGACAACTCCCGCTACGCACTGAATGCGGCAAATGCCCGGTGGGGAAGCCTGTATGACGCTCTTTATGGAACTGATGTCATTCTTGAAGCCGATGGCTGCAGGCGAACCCGTCACTACAACCCGGTACGCGGCAAAAAGGTCATCGAGTACACCAAGAACCTGCTCGACAGGGCCGTGCCCACGGCCATTGGTAGCCACAGTCACGTTGTGAAATACAAGGTTCGCTCCGGCAAGCTGATTGCGGTACTGGGCGATGGTACGGAAACCGGGCTTGGCAAGCGCGAACGTTTTGTTGGATATACCGGCGAACCGGATTCACCTTCAAGTATCCTGCTAGAACATAACAAGCTGCATATCGAGTTAAAAATCGGCGAAGGCTTTTACATCGGCCGCGGTGATCTTGCGGGTATCTATGATATCCAGCTTGAGTCGGCGGTCAGCACTATCATGGATTGCGAAGATTCGGTTTCAGCCGTGGACAGTAGCGACAAGATCCAGGTTTATCGCAACTGGCTGGGGTTGATGAAGGGTGATCTCACGCGCACTGTAAAACGTGGTGATGAAACCATTGAACGCCAGCTTGAACCTGACCGCGAATACATTGGACCGGACGGTCAGCCGTTCACCAGGCAGGGTCGCTCTCTCATGCTGTGCAGGAACGTGGGCATTCACATGTACACCGACGCGGTGACAACGGCCGATGGCCAGTCCATACCCGAAGGTATGCTCGACGCCATGGTGACTATTCTTGCGGCAAAGCATGACCTGCTGGGCAATGGCAAGTTTAGAAACAGTCGCAAGGGTTCTATTTATATTGTTAAGCCGAAAATGCATGGACCGGAGGAAGTCGCGGCTTCCGTGGAATTATTTTCCAGGGTTGAGCAAGCGCTTGGAATAAAGCCTCGTACGGTAAAAATAGGCATCATGGATGAAGAGCGCCGCACAACGGTTAACCTGAAAGAATGTATACGTGCAGCTGAAGACCGCGTCATTTTTATCAATACGGGATTTCTTGATCGTACCGCTGATGAAATACACACAAGCATGGAGGCGGGCCCCATGCTTCCCAAGGCGGATCTGAAAAAAGCCAGCTGGCTGCTTGCCTATGAAGACTGGAATGTTGATATAGGCCTGAAACTCGGCTTGCCAAAACGCGCGCAAATCGGCAAGGGAATGTGGGCCGAGCCCGACAACATGGCAGCAATGATGGAGCAGAAAATAAATCATCCGAGGGCCGGGGCAACCTGCGCCTGGGTACCCTCACCTACCGCTGCAACACTTCATGCCATTCACTATCACCGGGTAAACCTCGGGACACGCCAGAGAGAGCTCTGCACGGTATTCAGGTCAAGCATAGACGACATCCTGGCCATACCACTTATCAGGGATAATCGTTTGAGCGATGCTGACATACGCGCGGAACTGGAAAACAATGCCCAGGGTATCCTGGGTTACGTGGTGCGCTGGATCCAGCAGGGCGTTGGCTGCTCAAAAGTACCGGATATACGTAATACCGCATTGATGGAAGATCGCGCTACCCTGCGAATTTCCAGTCAGCATATTGCAAACTGGCTGCATCACGGCATCGTCAGCAAGGAACAGGTGATTGGCGTGTTCAAGAAAATGGCCGCAATCGTGGATCACCAGAACGCCGACGAGCCAGGATATATCGACATGTATCCGGACTTTGACAGCAGCATTGCATTCCAGGCCGCACTTGACCTGGTATTCACAGGCTGTGAAGAACCAAACGGGTATACAGAACCCGTCTTGCATAAACGGCGCCGCGAATTCAAGCAATCTATCGGCTGAACCCTGGTCTAGATTGTACCGGTCGTAATACAGGCCCCTGCCTCTTTCGGAAATACGAGCACGATTGCGACGAACAACTTATGGCCACGGCATCTTTTTACAAGCAATTAGAAGCGCAGGATGGTGCCCTGCCACCTGTTGAAGACTGGAACCCGCCCCTGTCCGGGGAAATGGATTGCACAATACGCAAAGACGGTTCCTGGCTGATCGACGGGAGCGAGCTACAGAACCTGCGCCTGCAGCGGCTTCTTTCAAAAGTGCTGAAACTCGAGGGTGAGGAATATTACCTCGTCAGCCCGGTGGAAAAATGGCGCATCACCGTGGAAGACCAGCCTTTCATGGTGGTGGAGATTAGCATGATCGATGCAGGCACCGATGACCAGGTCCTGCAGGTACGTAGCAATGTCGAAGAACAGGTGAATATTGGTGATGAGCATGGCCTTTCCACCAGCTTGATACCCGGCCAGGATGATACTGTGTATGTCCCATGTGCCCGGGTTCGACGAAACCTTTCCGCCCGCTTCAATCGCAACACGCACTTGCAGCTGGCGGAGTATCTTGAGCCCGGTGAAACCGATAATGAATATCGGCTACTCAGCTCAGGGCACGTTTTCACTCTACGTTTTTAGGCCCAATGACACAAAGCACCAGGGACATTATCGAAGACCACGCACTTGAAAAGGTGCCTGATGGAGAACGTCATACCTGGCTGGACATAAGCTGGAATACGGTGGGTATAGTCACCACGCTGATCCAGCTCTACCTCGGCGCTCTTGTTACCTTTGTGGCAGGTATGAAAATCGGCCTTCTTGGAGGTTTTATAGTCGCCCTCATCGGCGGTGTGCTTGGCTGGGGAACAGGGCACATTGCCTACCATTCCGGGCTTGCCAGTGGCGTGATGGCCAGGCTCTATGGCTTTGGTATCAAGGGCTCCGTGGTGGCATCGGCAATATTCGCATTCATGATCATCGGCTTCATCGCGGCTGAAAATGTACTGCTCTACAAGGGTTTCCTGTTTTACTTTGACGCACAGGATTCGCTAATGAACCAGGTGCTCGTGTATGGCGCTCTTACACTGGCCTGGATACTGTTGACAATATACGGATTCGAAGCGGTCACCCGGGTCTCATCGATCACGCTAATAGGCTTCCTCCTGGTACTGTTTTACATGATGGTGGACATCATGCTGAATTCGACGTTGCCACTTCATGACGTGCTTGGCTTTGAAACACAGTTTCCCGTGCCTGTGCTGGAAGGAATGGGGATAAGCAGCGAATGGGAGAAACTGATTTTTGTGATCAATATCCTGGCCGGTTCAGCCGGTGCCCTGGCCCTCGTGGATGCAGACCTGGGTCGTTACTCGCGCAGTTCCATGGATATCGGTATCGCCGCCTTCCTCGGAAACTTTGCACTGGATGTTTTCATGATATTCATGGGCGCAGTCATCATGTATGCCGGCATGCCTGCCTTGCTGGATTACTACGTAAGCGTGGCAGGACTCAGTGAATCCGAAGCTGCACAGATCGCCATAGCAAACCCGGACAGGGTGGCGGCGGCCTTTATCGTATTTGGCGGCATCCTGGGAACCATCCTGATGGTCCTGGCACAGACCAAGGCGCAGGTACTAAACGCCTACAGCAGCTCGCTTTCGCTGGCCAACCTTTTTGACGCCATCTTTTCCTGGCGGCCCGGCCGTTACCTGTTCGTGATCTTGGCAAACCTGCTGTCACTGCTCTTTCTCTACGGTGACCTGTTAAGCTGGTTCAATTCCTTCCTTGTCATTCTCGGGATCCTGACGATGTGTTTTGCAGGCATCATGCTGGCTGACTTTTTCATCGTTCGCCCCATTCTTGGTCAGCAGGACACCGACGAATTTGGTGCAGACAACATCAATTGGGCAGGTATAAGCTCGATCCCCCTCGCCTACCTGCTGGCCCATCATGTGCTCGCTGAAGTCATACCGGTAGAAATATTCACAGCATTGGCTGTAGCATTTGTAATTTATCCATTACTACGACTTTTCGTATTCAAACCACGGGGCACGGGGCAGGGATCAGCATGACGGAGACAATTTTAATTGTGGGTGGAACAGGAACCGTCGGGCGTGAACTATTAAGAGTCCTGTCGAGCCGTAACATTACACCCAGGGTACTGCTACGCCCCGGGAGTGATTTACCTGCGGCTGTAGAGAACAGGGTGGACATCGTCCGTGGTGACCTTTCCGATACGGACAGCCTGCGCTCTGCACTGGAAGGCGTGGAGCAGGTATTCCTGCTTAGCAGGGATCAACCACAGCAGGCGGAACTGGAGCAAAACCTTATTGTCCAGGCGGAAGAGCAGTCAGTACGAAGGGTCATCAAGTCCTCTGCCTTTGCAGCTGGATTAAATCCGCCGGTTGGCTACGGGGTCAACCACGCACGGGTCGAACAGCGTCTCATTAATTCAAAGTTACAGTGGGTAATACAAAGACCCTTTGTGTTCATGCAGAATTTTCTTGAAGTAGCAGAGCTCGTGAACAACAAGGGGCTCCTTCCCCTCCCCTTTGGACAGGCAAGAATTGCCCTGGTTGATGCCCGTGATGTTGCGCTGGCTGCCGGTACCCTGCTACTCGAGCCGGGAATAAGTGAGAAAGTATTTGAATTAACAGGCCCGGAAAGTCTCACCGTTGCAGAATGCGCATCGACCCTCTCAGGGGTATTGCAGAAAAAGATAAGCTACCGCTCGCCGCCATTCTGGTTTGCCGGCCTGATGATGCGAATGCAGGGGGTCTCGTCCTGGGATGTGCGAATGCGAAAACAGCTTTTTCAGATGGTCAGGGAAGGTGGTGAAGCAAATACCTCCGGCGATTTTGAATCTATCTGTAAAACGAAGCCAAGGGACTTCAGAACGTTTGCAATGGATTACGCTGCAGACTTTCTCAAGGCCTGAGGCTTATATATCCTGGGAAATGATCTCAGTTGTCGCTGAAAGTCGATGTATCAGCGTTCGTAGGAATACTTTCAGAAAGCGCACCTGGCAGTTAAGTGAGACCTGCGATATTACCGTCGAGTTAATCTTGATCAAGGCTGTCTGGTTTTCCGCCACGATTGATGCTGTGCGTTTTGTTTTCGCCAGGTAACCCATTTCACCAAAACAATCGCCTATATGCAGTGTGCGAATATTCTTGTCATTCTTGGTGACGTCAACCTTGCCAGAGACAATAATATAGAAACAGTCATCAAGCTCACCTTCTACGATGATGTTTTCACCGGGCTTGTACTCCTGCCAGTGACTCGCCCGTAAAATTTCCCAGATTTCCGGATCAGGGAATCCCTGGAAAAATTCCAGCTTCTTGATCATGTTGAATTGCTCTTCAACGTCGATCTCTTCCTGGGTGGCCTCAAGCTTGTCAAACGCCCGGCTCAGGTCTGTAGCAAAATCCAGCCCGGTCTGGTAACGCTTGCTGGTTTCCTTGGCGATAGCCTTTCTCATGATGTCTTCAAGAGAATCGGGCACATCAGATCGAAAGTCGCGCATCGGCGCCGGTTCTTCATTGAGTATCAGGTGGATAAGCCGGGAAAAATTGTCGGTCTGAAAAGGATGGCGTCCAGTCAGTAACTCGTACATCACGACACCCAGGGAAAAAAGATCAGACTGGCTTGTAATGCTTTCTTCGCGTAGTTGCTCTGGTGACATGTAGCGGGGTGAACCCATGACACCTTCAGGTGCGGTGGCAGTGGCATCCAGCTTGCTAATGTGGGCGATACTGAAATCACCGATTTTTACATCTTTCTCCTCGGTGATAAGAATATTGGATGGCTTGATGTCACGGTGTACCACGCCCTGGCGATGTGCATAATCAAGTGCGTTTGCACATTTGAAAATAATCTCAACGGCCTTCTCTACGGGCAGCAGGGTTTCCGGCTTGGTATGGCTCTTTAGCGTGTCGCCCCCCTCGATGTATTCCATCACGATGTAACAGGTCTCTTCATCAACCCCGGCGTCATGGATGTTGATGATATTGGGATGTGCCAACATCCCGGCTGTATGGGCCTCGTTGAAAAACATGCGCCTGTAACGTTCGCCGGATTCAGGATCGTTCAGGGAGTCTGCCAGTGCAACCTTGAGTGCGACCGAGCGATTTACAAAGGGATCATGCCCAAGGTAAACAATACCCATGCTGCCGCGGTCAATTTCATTGACGACTTCGTATTTGCCTAGTTGTTCAAGTGGGGAATCTGACATTCTATTTTGCGGTTCCAGCTTTTCGGTAGCGTACTTCAAATACCGGTGACACGAGCACTTGGGCTGTTTTACGTCCTTTTAAATTAATATGCTATGGTACTGTAATAGCCAAAACATTCACAGCAAAAAGCTTGTGAACCAGTTTCCATACTTTGCCTGTTGGCCATGCATGCAAGGCAAGCGGGGACAGTTAACCGCAGCCATTTAATGTGTCAGAATAGCCGAAATGGCTGATACCCTTCCTGAAAATCCCGATTTTAAAAGTGCCTGGCAGGCCCTCGAGTCACACCATGAACAGCTCGCCAGTGTTCACATGCAGCAGTTATTCCAGGAGGACTCCAGCCGGGCAGAGAAGTTCTCCGCTCGGCTTGAACACGTGCTGCTGGATTATTCCAAGCACCGGGTCACACAAACCACCCTCGACCTGTTGCAGTCACTGGCAGAGTCCTGTCGTCTCCAGCAACAGGTACAATCAATGTTTGCTGGCGAGCACATTAACTCGTCCGAGGACCGCCCTGCGATGCACTGGCTCCTGCGCTGCCCCGCCGATGCAACTTCGGTGGATAACCGCGATGAATTGCAGCTTGTACATGAACAGTTACGCAGGATGGAGGAATTCATCAGCAGGCTCGGGCGTGGCGAAATACTGGGTTCAAGTGGCAAGCCGGTCACGCGTGTTATTAATATCGGCATCGGTGGATCAGACCTTGGTCCTCGACTCGTGGTTGACGCCCTGGAAAATTACAGGGCCACAGGGGTGGAGGTTGACTTTGTGTCCAATCTCGACCCCGCTGACATGGCTTCCGCGCTTTCGAAGGCAGATGCGGATTCCACCATGTTCATTATTGTCTCCAAGACCTTCACAACTCTTGAGACAATGAGCAATGCTGCACTGGCGCTTCAATGGCTGGAAAACAATGGCTGTACCCAGCCACTCAAACAAGTAATCGCCGTTACCAGTAATCCTGGTAAGGCACTGGAATTTGGCGTTAGCCGGGACCAGGTTTTTGAATTCTGGGATTGGGTAGGGGGTCGTTACTCGCTATGGTCCAGTGCAGGCATTTCTGCTGCCATGAGTATCGGCATGGACAATTTCAGGGCCATGCAGGCAGGTGCTCATGCCGTCGACCAGCATTTTCAAAATACTGAGCTCTGCAAAAATATACCTGCCCTGCTGGCATTGCTCGACGTCTGGTATTGCAATTTTTTTAATTGCGAAACACTGGCGGTTGTACCCTACGATGAATCACTCAACTTGCTGCCAGCCTACCTGTCGCAGCTTGTCATGGAGAGCAATGGCAAGTCTGTCACCAGGGAAGGGAAACAACCTGGTATCCCGACCTCACCCGTGGTCTGGGGTTCTCCCGGCACAAATGCCCAGCACGCGTTTTTTCAAATGCTGCACCAGGGCACGCACCTTGTTCCAGTTGACTTCCTGCTACCGGTGAAAAGCTCCGCTAACCAGGATCAGCAACTCAAGCAGGTGGCAAATTGCCTTGCACAAAGTGAAGCGCTCATGATCGGCAAGGAAAACTTCGATGAACCCGCCAGGAACTATCCCGGGAATACGCCGTCCAGCACCCTGCTTTATGATGAGCTGGATCCCTATACCCTCGGCATGCTACTGGCAATTTACGAACATCGCACTTTTGCCTGCGCCATGATCTGGAACATCAATCCCTTTGACCAGTTTGGTGTAGAACTGGGTAAGCAACTGGCTGGAACCTTGATCGCAGAACTCGAAAATGTAGACAGTCCCGCCACGCAGCACGATTCGTCTACAGCCTTGTTAATGCAGGAATACAGGAAACGAAATAGCTGACAGTTGTCTAGCTTTCTTCGCTGAGAGACGCGTACATCGCGGTGGTATCCGACAATCTTTTCACCAGCACACTTAAAAAGCGCTTGCTGAAATGCAATTGACACTCAACGGATACCTGGTCGATCAAGGTAGAGTTTATCTTTATCAGCTGAACGTAGTTCTGCGCGATGATCGTTGCCGAACGTTCTGTTTTTGACAGGTATCCCATTTCGCCAAAGCAGTCACCCTTTTGCAGTAATCCGATTACCTTGTTTGTTTTGAAAACCTCAACGCTACCGGAGGAAATGATATAGAACGAATCGTCTATATCACCTTCAACGATAATTTCCGTGCCTGGCTCAAATTCCTGCCAGCTACAGGCATGGATAATTTCCCAAAGCTCGGCGTCGGAGAAATCATCAAAAAAATCGAGCCCCCTGGCTATGTTCAGTTTTTCCTCGGCATCGATATCCTGTTCTGGTTTTTCCAGGTAATCAAAGGAAAGACTGAGATCTGCCGCCATGTTCAGCCCCATCTTGTAGCGGTCTTCCCTGCTTTTTTGCAGGGCGTGATACACGATTTTCTCCAGGATATCCGGAAGATCGCTTCGATAGGTTCTCATCGGCGGCGGCTTTTCATTGATTATCATGTGTATCAGCCTGGAGAAACTTTCCGCCATGAATGGATGCTTTCCCGTAAGTAACTCGTACATAACAATGCCGAGAGAAAAAAGATCCGTCTGGTTGGTGATACTGTCTTCCTGCACCTGCTCCGGAGACATGTAGCGCGGCGACCCAACAAAACCCATCGGCATGGTATGGGTAGTGTCCGAAGTCATCACGTGGGCAATACTGAAGTCGGCGATCTTCACGTCCCTGTCGCCGGTAATCAGTATATTGGTTGGCTTAATGTCGCGGTGGACTACACCCTGGCGGTGAGCGTAATCGAGAGCCTTGGCACACTTGAAGATGATCTCGATAAC
>CAZXDV010000108.1:0-9722 GCA_964639535.1 uncultured Enterobacteriaceae bacterium
CCCAGCAGGCGCGCTGCGTCCTGCCTGCGTCCACCGCTTTTCTTCAGGGCCTCTTCAATCAGGATTGTTTCAAATTTTGGCAGGGCATCACGCAGGAGCTCGGTTTCGCCCTCGAGCAGGTGGTATTCCACCCACTGGCGTAGCTGATTTTCCCAGTCATCAAAGGAACTGTCGACGCTGCTGTCTTCCTGCAGCTCAGGGGGCAGGTCATCAATGTGAATTTCTTCGCCTGATGCCATGACTGTAATCCAGCGGCAGAAATTCTCAAGCTGGCGCACGTTACCGGGCCAGGAAAGCTTGTTCAGGTAGGCCTGGGTATCGGCAAGCATTCGCTTTGGACTCATATCCAGTTCACTCGCGGCCCGGCCAAGGAAAAACTCGGTGAGTCTTGGAATATCTGTCCGCCTGTCTCGCAAGCGCGGAACATGAACCCTGATCACATTCAGACGGTGCAAGAGGTCTTCACGGAACTTGCCTTCCTTGACCCGCCTTTCCAGGTCCTGGTGGGTAGCCGCGATCACCCTGACATCGACCCTGATCGGGGTGTGTCCTCCGACACGATAAAACTCGCCGTCGGCCAGCACGCGGAGCAGCCTTGTCTGCAGGTCCGAGGGCATATCTCCTATTTCATCAAGAAACAGGGTGCCACCATTGGCCTGCTCAAAGCGACCAATCCTCTGGGCGTTGGCCCCGGTAAAGGCACCCTTTTCGTGGCCGAACAGTTCAGATTCAAGCAGCTCATGTGGAATAGCCGCAGTATTAAGCGCAATAAAAGTTTGATCAGCTCTCGGGCTATGCTTGTGCAGGGCCATCGCCACAAGTTCCTTACCGGTACCGGATTCACCGTTGATCAGGACCGTTAAATTGGATTTTGAAAGACGCCCAATGGCCCGAAAGACCTCCTGCATGGCCGGTGCCGAACCGATAATCTCCTGGCTGATTCCCGAATCTTCGCCGGGTGTACCAGCAGTTCCGACATTCTGCCGTATAGCGCGACCAACAAGACTGATAACCTCGTCCACATCAAAGGGCTTGGACAGGTATTCAAATGCACCACCCTGGAAAGCAGAGACCGCCCTGTCGAGATCCGAGTAGGCGGTCATTATTATCACCGGCAGGTCCGGTGCTTCCGCCTTGATCCTGTCAAGCAGGCTAATCCCGTCCAGGCCGGGCATGCGAATGTCGGTGATGATTACCGCGGGCTTCTCCCGGGTAAATTGCTCAAGCAACTTTTCCGGCCCGTCAAAGCAGGTGATGCCATAGTCTTCCTTGCCGAGTGCTTTCTCGAGCACCCAGCGGATCGACTTGTCATCGTCGACAACCCAAACCTGCTTCTTATCAGCCATGTTGCTGTATTGGGATGATGACCCTGAAGATTGTTCTTGCATCAACTCGTTCATATTCAATTACGCCTCCATGGGCCTGGATAAGTGATTGCGCGATAGATAAACCCAAACCGGTACCATCTGCCCTGCCTGTTACCATGGGATAAAAAATCCCGTCTTCAATTTCTTCCGGTACACCCGGACCGTTGTCAATGATTTCCAGCTGCAGCGCCATCTTGTGATACTGCTGCTGTATCGTTAATCGCCTTGCGATGCGAGTACGGAAAGTGATCTCGCCATTCTCACCGACTGCCTGGAAAGCATTCCTGATGATATTCAGCAGAGCCTGTATTAATTGCTCCCGGTCTACGCTAATGGTGGGTAAACTCGGGTCATAATCCTTGTCCACCTCAAAGCCCGGCATACCTTCCGCCTCCACGACACTCAGCACGTAGTCCAGGACTTCGTGGACGTTTACCGACGCGACCTCGGCAAGGCTCTTTGGCGTGACCATGCGATCAATCAGGTTCCTTAAACGATCCGCCTCGTTAATGATGATCTGCGTGTACTCGGTCAATTCGCTGTTGCCATCAAGCTCCATTTCAAGAAGTTGTGCGGCTCCCCTTAAACCTCCCAGGGGGTTTTTGATCTCGTGGGCCATTCCCTGCAGTGACTGCGTGGCTGCATCGTGCAGGATGCTCAGGCTTTCCTCCTTCACCACTTTCACGTGTGATTGCGCATCCACCATTTCCACGATGATTTCATGGCAGGTATCCTGCTTCAGCCAGGGAGTCATTCGACAATCCACCAGCACCTCGCGCGTGTTGGTGAGGCGCAATTCCATACCCCATTCCATGCAGGGTTGTCCTGTATCAAGGGTCTGCTTGATGGTGCTGCGAAAGGACCCGGCATCGACGAAGATGTCTTCAAGTTTCTGGCCCTGGATCTTGCGCTGGCTCAACGACAGCAGGTTTTCGCCTGCCGCATTGATTGTCACGAGACGCAGATCGGCATCAAACACCAGCACAGCGGTATAGATATTCTCCAGCAGGTGCTGGGCTTGATGCGGTTCGATACTCATACTCCTTGCTAATACTGCACTATTTTGGTGCATTCTGTCATCTCATCTCCTTCCAGCAAACATCATTGGAAAAAGAACTTATTAATTTTCAATAGTTTACAATCCGCTTTCGAGAAAGCGGGATCAACATGCAAAAAATAGGAGCAAAAAGCAGACCAAGAACAGGGCCTGCCTGAAAGATTTAGCAGGGAGTTATCAGGACCCGCGCTTGCGGTTCAGGACAGAATTTCTAAGCAGGTGAAAGCTGACGGTGGATGAACCCAGTTGCACCGTACCGTTGGCGTCTTTCACCGCCGCACGCACTGTATGGGTACCACGATCGAGACCGCTAAAGGCCTTGGCCGTGGCCTTGCCAAGCATGATTTCCTTGCCATCGAGATAGAGCACCAGGTTGTCAGATGGCTGCAGGGCGGGTTTAACACCCACGTTAACAGTGACATTACCAGCATCGTTACGGATGGCCTGGTCGTTCTGGGGGCTCAGTATGGAAACCTCTGTATAGGCCTTTTCCGCCTGTTTTTTCCGCTCGAAGTCGATGTCCGGTGGCGGCGGAACGTTAATTGTCTGGACCTCGTCGAGCTCAATGGTTTCAGCGCCGGGACTTGGCTTATCGGTAAACACCACGTTGCCATTCTCATCCACAGAGCGATACACCTCGGCGCTGACGCCAAGGGCGATTAAAAACAGTATTGTAAATATCTTGTATTTCATACGAATCAGCATAGCCCAGAGTGATAGTGCTAACAATATAGACCCACCGGTAAATCCCGGGGTTCCTCGGATCGGTGCAAATAGTGCTGGATCAGCGCCTTACACCCCTCAAATGGGACCAAGGTCACAAAAAACAAGGCGGGGCTAAGTGGCTTGTGCATGTCCTCACTGGTGCACGGTTGCTGGCCATGCAGCATATGGGGGCACCATCATGGTGCAAAATAGCTCAGGTCTCTCCCAGCATGAGGGATTCGATGCTCTCCCGCTGCCTGATGATTCGCGTGCCACCCTTTTCCACCAGCACCTCCACCGGTCTTGGCCGTGAATTGTAGTTTGAGCTCATGGAAAAGCTGTAGGCACCGGCTGACATGACTGCCAGCAGATCCCCGGCTTCAATACACAGCTCACGCTTGAGCCCGAGAAAATCCGCGCTCTCGCACACGGGACCGACGACATCGTAAGTGCCTCGCTGGCCCCGGGGGTTTTCAATGACCGCCTGGATACCAAGCTCTGCATCGTAGAGCGCCGGACGCAACAGGTCATTCATGGCCGCATCGACGATGGCAAAATCGTGTCCGCCATTGTGTTTCAGGTATTCAACCCGGGTAAGCAATACTGCCGCATTACCCACGATACTCCTCCCCGGTTCCATGAGGATTTCTATACTTTCATCTTCTATGGCATTAAACATGGCATCTACCAGCTCGGCCTGGGTGGGTGGTGACTCATCCTGGTAACAAATCCCCAGTCCACCACCAACATCGATGTGCTCCAGTTCAATCCCCGCCCGGGAAAGCGATCGCACCAGCTCCATGATCTTCACCAGCGCATCCACGTAAGGTGCCACGGTGGTAATTTGCGAACCTATGTGACAGTCAATTCCGCAGACTCGAATATGTCCCATGGCCGCTGCCTGTTGGTATACCTGCAGCGCTTCTTCAAAGGGAATGCCAAACTTGTTCTCCCGCAGGCCAGTGGAGATATAGGGGTGTGTTGCCGCGTCCACATCCGGGTTAACCCGGAGAGATACCGGCGCCACCATGTCCAGTTCAGCGGCGACGCCATTAAGACGTTCAAGCTCCGCCGCTGACTCCACGTTGAAACACTTGATGCCCACTTGCAGCGCTCGACGCATTTCGTCGGCTCGCTTACCGACACCCGAGAACACAGTCTTGCTGGCATGCCCGCCGGCTTTCAGCACTCTTTCAAGTTCACCCACGGAGACAATATCAAAACCGGAACCGAGTTCTGCAAGGAAGGAAAGTATCGAGAGATTACTGTTGGCCTTAACTGCGTAACAAACCAGGTGGGGCCTCGATTTCAGAGCCTCCTCGTATAATTGCCACTGCTCTTCGATTGCCGCACGTGAGTAGACATAAGCTGGCGTACCTTGCTCGCTGGCGATATCGACCAATGAAATGCCGTCGGCGCTAAGCACACCGTCCTGGTAAGAAAAGTGAGACATGGAGATTCAGCTAAAGGTGGTACTGGAAGATGATACGGAGGTCGTAGCGTCAGGAAGATACAGGTTGCCCTTTTGTCCACAGGCCACAAGCTGGCTGAGTAAACATACCAGTAGGAAAATTCGGGCAGTGCGCGCAAGCATGGCTCTCTCCGGCTAAATCATTAAAATTGATCGTTTCCTCGGCAAGCATAGCAAAAATAGCCCCGAGCTAGAACTTAAAAGAAACCCGGAAACGCCCATTACCTTCCAGCGTCAGGGCTAATTATCGTGATCTTTTTTCCTGCGTGGCCGACGTTTCTTGCCACTGCGCTTGGCATTCTTGTCGTGCCTGAATTTCTTTCCGGGCTTTTTCAATTTAACCGGTGCCTTCAACTCAGCAAGTAAATCATCACTGATAGGCTCGGTTGGAATACTGTGCCCGATATAGTCTTCGATCTCGGGCAGGGAGAAAACATATTCCTCGCATGCCAGGCTTACCGCATCACCTTCTGCACCTGCACGCGCGGTCCGACCAATGCGGTGTACATAGTCCTCCGAGTTTTGCGGCAGGTCGTAATTGAACACGTGACTCACATCCGGAATATGCAAACCCCTTGCAGCGAGGTCCGTGGCAACCAGGATTGGCAGCTCACCGGCAGAGAATTCTGAAAACAGCTTCTGTCGCTTTTTCTGTGGCACATCGCCCGACAGGATCGCTGAATGGTAGCCATTGCCTTCAAGGTAACCCCAGATCATTTCCGCGGTTCGCTTGGTGTTAACAAAAACAATGGTACGACTCGGATCAATCCTTTTCAGCAGCCCGATAAGCAGGCTTACCTTTTCCTCCTTGGAGACATGGTAAAGCACCTGGGTAACCCGATCCGCGGTCACCTGCTCGGGATTAATACGAATGATATCCGGGTTGTTCATGTGCTCGTAGGCAAGTTCTGTCACGCGCCATGACAGGGTTGCCGAGAACAGCATGTTTAATCTTTCAGTGGCGTTGGGCATGCGCCGTAGCAGGTACCTTATATCGCGGATAAAGCCGAGATCGAACATGCGGTCTGCTTCATCCAGCACCATCACCTCGATAGCTTTCAATTTCAATACGCCCTGCTTCTGGTAATCAATAAGGCGACCCGGCGTACCAATCAGGATATCAACACCCTCTTCTACCATGTCCCGTTGCTGCTTGTAATCTACGCCGCCATACACCAGGCCGATACTCAGGTCAGTGAACTGCCCAAGACCAAGAGCATCGTTATAAATCTGGATTGCCAGTTCCCGGGTGGGCGACATGATGAGAGCCCTGGGTCGTATTTTCTTTCCCGATTTACTCTCCCTGGTCAGGAGATGGTTCATGGTGGCCAGTAAAAAAGCGGCTGTTTTACCTGTACCGGTTTGTGCCTGCCCGGCCATGTCGTCCCCGGCAAGGATCAGGGGTAGCGTGGCGGCCTGGATTGGCGTGCACGCTGTAAAACCGATCGCATCGAGGGCCTTGCGCAGGCTATCGTGCAAATCCAGTGCGCTAAATTTAACGATTGTTGTGCCGGGGCTTTCCTGCCCGGGAGCTGAATTGTCTGACATTTGGCTCTACTTATTTACTTGCATTTATTCTGCAAATTCGCTGAAATGGGGACCCTTATACAGCATAAAGGCGACGATTAACAATGAGTGACAGTATCATCCAGGTAGCAGATTCAACATTTGAAGAGCAGGTTCTGAAATCTGAATCTCCGGTTATGGTGGACTATTGGGCAGAATGGTGTGGTCCATGCAAGATGATAGCCCCAATCCTTGATGAAATTGCCGATGAGTACCAGGCAAGCTGACGGTCGCCAAGCTCAACATTGATGAAAACCAGGAAACGCCCCAAAAGTATGCAGTACGTGGCATACCGACCCTGATGATATTCAAGGATGGCGAAGTTGCGGCCACCAAGGTCGGCGCTGTATCAAAATCACAACTATCAGCC
Organism: uncultured Enterobacteriaceae bacterium; assembly: GCA_964639535.1. Lineage (GTDB taxonomy): Bacteria > Pseudomonadota > Gammaproteobacteria > Eutrophobiales > Eutrophobiaceae > WLWS01. The sequence goes on from CAZXDV010000108.1 coordinate 6,537, forward strand.
TTTATTGATAGCGCCATCTGATTTTTCCCGGGCTATTTTTGCTGGACTAAGCAATTACAAAGTGCTACTTTATTTTCCATAACAACTCGTTTGTTCCCAAATAATTCCCTTTAGAAACTAATTTTTTTAGCAGCAAATATTTATTTTGTTCGGGCGCGTATTTTTTTACGACTCGCCTTTCTTTTCCAACCATCTAACCAACACGCTTCCGTAGTCCATGAACCTTACAGAACTCAAACAGCAACCTGCATCTGAACTCATTACATTATCTGAATCACTTGGCCTGGAAAACCTGGCCCGCTCTCGCAAACAGGATGTCATTTTTGAAATCCTCAAGGCCCACGCGAAAAAGGGCGAGGACATCTACGGCGATGGCGTACTGGAAATTTTACAGGACGGATTCGGTTTTCTTCGCTCCGCGGGGAGCTCCTACCTGGCAGGGCCTGACGATATTTATGTCTCCCCAAGCCAGATAAGAAGGTTCAACCTGCGAACCGGCGACAACATTGCCGGTAAAATTCGACCACCAAAAGATGGTGAAAGGTATTTTGCCCTGCTCAAAGTTGCAGAGATTAACTTTGAGCCACCGGAGAAGGCCAAGAACAAGATCCTCTTTGAAAACCTGACACCGCTTTTTGCCGAGGAAAGGCTAAAGCTGGAACTGGGTAATGGCAGTACCGAGGATTTAACACCAAGAATTATTGACCTGGTGGCACCGATTGGAAAAGGTCAGCGTGGTCTTATCGTGTCTCCGCCAAAAGCAGGTAAAACCATGATCCTGCAATCCATTGCCCAGTCTATCGTACACAACCAGCCGGAATGTCACCTGATTGTCCTGCTTATTGACGAGAGGCCGGAAGAAGTGACAGAGATGGAGCGCTCGGTTCGCGGCGAAGTGATCTCAAGTACCTTTGACGAGCCGGCCAGCCGCCACGTGCAGGTTGCCGAAATGGTTATCGCACGCGCCAAGCGACTGACAGAACACAAGAAGGACGTGGTTATCCTGCTGGATTCCATTACGCGCCTGGCAAGGGCCTATAACACGGTCGTCCCTGCATCAGGCAAGGTGCTGACAGGCGGTGTTGACGCCAACGCATTGCAGCGACCGAAACGCTTTTTTGGCGCAGCACGAAATATTGAAGAAGGCGGCAGCCTGACTATCCTCGCGACCGCGCTGGTCGACACGGGTTCAAGAATGGACGACGTGATTTACGAGGAATTCAAGGGTACCGGTAACATGGAATTACACCTGGACCGGGAAATTGCCGAAAAACGTATTTATCCTGCGATCAACATTAACCGTTCCGGCACTCGACGCGAGGAGAAACTTACCGATACCGACGAGCTGCAAAAAATGTGGATCCTGCGCAAGCTGCTTCACCCGATGGAATCACTTGCCGCCATGGAATTCCTGCTGGAACGACTCAAGGCAACGAAGAACAATGCAGATTTCTTCGATGCCATGAAAAAGGGATAATTGAAGGTCGATTGAAATCGACCCTACGACGGGCAGCACGTTTTTCTGAGTTTGGTTGTAGGGCGAAATTTATTCCGCCAACTTCATTGATTCGTAGGGTCGAATTTATTCGACCATCAATGCCGATTAATGCGTCTTAGTTTGTCGGCCTGACTCAAGCGATAGAACTGCCTCAGCTCTGATAACACCTGTTGCCGGCTACGTCGGGCCAGGTAATCCGACTCAAGCTTCCAGCAATACTTTTCCGCCAGGCGGCTGGCCTCGATATACCTTTCCTTTTGAGTACTATCGAGCTCATCATGCAGCTGGATATTTTCAAACAACAGTTTCCTGAAAAAAGATGGCTCTATCCTGTGCCTTTGCTCCTGTGATGAAAAAACCATCATCACGAACTTGTCAATTTCCGCCTGTAGCTCAAGTTCAAGTAGCGTGATTTGCCTGTCAAAGCTGGCATTCCATATCAGGTAAAGAAAGTGGCTGACACCTTCAAGGGCGAGACAAAAATGCTGCATGTCCTGCAAGGGGTTATTTCCCTGCACGCTCCGCACCACTTCATCATCGAGAAATAATGATAGATTGAGTTCGTTGCTCTGTTGGCTTAACAGCAATCTCTCCTTTTGCCCACTGACACTCTCTCCACCGAGATCCCGTGCCAGCGCCGGGCAGGTAATGAGGTAATCACTCACGCGGTGCTGGATATCCACCTCGTAGATATCCTGCAATTGCTGCTGTAACAGGTTGACCGACACGATGCTGTCCTAGTGGGTTTGCCTGTCTATCCTGACCGGTACAATGCCGAGCTGCTGCAGCTTGCCTGCGGCGTTGTTACTGCCACTACACAGCCACATCTCGTACAGGCGCAATACATCACTGTCATTGGCAAGGCTGGTGCTGTCACCCACTTCAGCCAGGACATCCACGAACCCGGCAAAATGCTCGGACAGGTCCCGGAATATCATCTTGAAAGCGCTGCTGTTGCCAGCCAGGTGTCTTGACTCGGCCAGGTAGCCGTAAGCACTTCCACCCATGTTAATGTAGTAATCCACATCAACCAGGCTGCGGGAAAGACTCTGGGGGAAAAGACCGGCAATAAAGAGCGCTACATCACCCAGGCGACGCAGCATGCTGTCTCTTCTTTCCATGGTCTCGGCTTTAACCGCCTCTGCGTACATACCAGCCAGTGGTTTTAACTGGAGGCCGTCCCCGGTATGTTCAAATAACCTGTCCGAATGGACAAAGTCGGTGAGTAGTTTACGCAGGTAAAGCGTTGTTTCGTGGCAGGTGCGAAAGCCCTGCCGATGTATTGCAGACTGGAGAGCATGTTCGAAAAACTCTCCGGCATCTTCCTGTGTTACCAGCTGTTCCTCTTTGCTGGGGATCATAATTCACACCTCCCACGCAGTTTGGATAGTTTTTTATGCCTTCACACAAAACAGCGACTGCCTGTGCGAATTACTTTAGAAAATTACAGGCTTGGAGACAGGAAGGGAAGTTAGCACTCGCTATAGCTGGCTGATAATAGGCATGTTGGTACTATTTCTGATACATGTCCCGTAGGGTCGAATTTATTCGACCATTATGGTCAATTGGCCGAATGAATTGCCTCCTTAGCTCCGTAATCGGTGCATCCCTGCACCACTCCTCGGCCCTACAAAAAAAAAGAACCCGCCATAGGGCGGGTTCCTGGGTTACTACTGGAAGCAGTGGGC
>CAZXDV010000109.1:0-9701 GCA_964639535.1 uncultured Enterobacteriaceae bacterium
CCTTGCAATGCCTTTACGCGTTCACCTTTACTAAAGGTCTCGGTCTTCTTGTCACGATAACTTTTTATCATAGGGCATGATAGCAAAAATACGCAATACGTCAAGCGTATTATTCTTTGTCCTTAATTTTTATTTCTACGGAAAGTGAGGTCATGATGAGAAGCCTGTGATTCGACAAACTCCCAAAGGGAGTTTGGACGGACGAAGAAAAACGAGTCCGCCCCGAAGGGGTGAGAAATCGCCCCAGGCGATTACGAATCAATCCCTCTCTCTTCAGTCAGAATATAAAAAGCCCTAGCTAGAGGGCTTTTCCATTCCTGCTGTCATTTCTTTACAGCGGATGCAACTAATAAACATGAGTGCACCGCGAGCTGTTACAATTATCACCAATTCACCCAGGGTATTTAAAAATGATTAGAGCTTGGGTCGTCATACCTTTACTGCTGACAGGTGTTTTATTTCTCAAGCACTGTAATGGCCGGAAAGACACGGCCAAATGTCGTGTTGATAGTGTCGGATAACCAGAGTCACAGCCTGATCGGGACCTATGGAAATCCAACTATCAAGACTCCGAACATTGATCGCCTGGCTGACAATGGCATGCAGTTTAACCTCGCTTTTGCGGTGAATGGTGTGTGTTCTCCGACGCGAGCGACATTGTTAACGGGCTTGATGCCTTCTCAAACAGGTATTCATGTGGCCCTGCCTTCCGATATAGACGTAGCGGGATGGTCTGGCATTGAAGAGTTTCGATCTCTTCCGCAAACACTGTCCGAGGCGGGTTACGAAACGGCGCTGGTGGGAAAGTATCACCTCGGTATGCCTCAAACACCACAAATAGGGTTTAAATACTGGGTGACTTTTCCCTCAGGACATACCACCACTTTTTATGACCAGACTGTGATAGACAATGGCGAGGAATACCAGGTCGCCGAGCACCTGACAGATTTCTGGACCAAAAAAGCCGTTGAATTTCTTCATCAGCAGGACGCTGCTAAACCGTTCTTCCTATACCTCTCCTACAACGGTCCTTATAACCTACCGCCTACGGTGACAATGGAACCTCGCAATCGCCATGCAGCATACTACACGGAAAATACGCCAGCGATGCCGCAGGAAAGTATTCATCCCTACCTGAAAAATTGGGCGCAAGGGGGGCGCGGACCATCCAGTCTCATGGTAAAGGAAGGAACCACCGCGTGGACTGCCATTGAAGCACTTAATAATACAACCGCGATGATCAATGCCGGTTCCGAGACTGCAATGGTGGATGACGGAGTCGGTACAGTCATGCGAGCCCTGGAAGAACTGGGCCTGGAAAAGGATACGCTTGTCATTTATACCTCGGACCAGGGTGCTTCCTATGGTCATAATGGTCTTTTTGGCAATACATCGTGGTCCTTTCCCTTCACAGCGCAAAATATCAATATGCAGATTCCACTTATTGCCAGTCATCCAGGGTCGATACCAGCCGGCAGGGAATCAAATGACGTTATCAACCAATTTGATATTTTCCCGACCTTGCTTGATTACCTCGGTATGGGTGATAAGGAAATCGCCAATAGCCCCGGGCGAAGTTTCAAACCGATTTTGAAAGGCAAGGAAGTTGAGGACTGGGGGGATGCTGCTTTTTTTGAGTTCGTAACCATCCGTGTTATTCGTACAAAAAAGTGGAAATATATGAAAAGACTGGATGATGAAGAGCCCGATACATTATTTGATTTACAAAATGATCCCGGTGAAAAGAAAAACTTGATCGATGATCCGGCATATTCGAAAGTAAAAGACAGCCTCGAGAAACGTCTAACTGCTTTTTTTAAAAAACACAGTGACAGTAAATATAATGTCTGGGAAGGGGGGTCAGCGAAAGGTATTTTGCTTGAAAAATACTATGGCCGTGATGATATTTTTACCAGCCGATTCCCAGGCTGGAAGCCACCCACCCTGGAAAAAGCAAAACACGTATTCACTGACAAGTAACCCGGCCTTGTCAGAATTTTACCGACCCGATTTTCCTTCATACCTGCGACAGGGCTCTATGCGTTGCGTGGTATGTAGGTCTACCAGGCAAAGGTGGGACTGGATTTGCCCGGAATCCTCCCGTCGATATAGTTGAAAACAGGATCTAGCCTGGCTTTTTAATCTCACGGCATTTCGAAACGGTAATCTTCAGGATGCACCGTTAAAACAGGACATGGGGCCTTGCGTACTACGTTTTCAGCAACGCTTCCCATCAGGAGGTGCATCAGGCCGCTGTAGCCGTGGGTCCCCATTACGATCATATTGATATCCTGCTCTCTCGCGTAACGAATAATTTCGACAAATGCTGCACCCTCGATGACTTTTCTCACTATCCCGTTTTTTAAACCTTCGTCATTTTCCAGTACCTGTGAAAGATTACTTTCAGCGCTTTCCATCACATCCTGGTAGTAACCTTCCGGTAAGAAGCCGGACATGGGCGGACTGACCGAGACCAGGGCTTCAGATATTACGTAGACCAGGTGTAATTCTGCATCAAATGTCTGTGCCATGGTGTATGCATAGTTAAGAGCGTGCGCAGAGTTTTGACTGAAGTCAGTCGGATGGAGAATGCGATCGATGTTAATCATGAGATTTCTCCCGTGTTCTTTTCATGGCTTTATTTTCAAATTAATTCAGGCTTGCTCGTTGATCTGGATCAACAAAGCCCTGTTGAGACTGGCCTACTATCATCTTAACGGTTGTCGTATGACCAGCTTTTCACGCAAATGATGCTAGTAGCCACTTCGGAACTACTGATATGAACAGATTAATGACACTTGGCAGGCTGGGTTGTGTAGCCTCCGTGGCTGTGCTTGTAGTTGCCTGCGCAAACAGGGTTTATAACCCACTGGATGACTACGAGGAAGTCGCGCCAGCAACGGCGCTTACTGTCCCGCAGGCATCGCTGGAGAATGCACCCAGGGCAGAACTCGCAATGATTAAGCGGGGACAATACCTCGTTGAACTGCTGGGTTGTGCCAATTGTCATACTGACGGCGCGCTGATTGGCCAACCAGATGCAGCCAGGGCACTTGCCGGTTCAAGCATCGGCATCGCATACTCAAACCCGATGCAGTATGAGTCACCGGGAATCGTATTTCCGTCAAACCTGACCCCGGATCGGGAAACGGGTATTGGTGACTGGACAGATATCGAGTTAATGAAAATGATTCGCAGTGGCATTGATCGACATGGACATCGAAAACTGTCAGTAATGCCATGGCCCGCTTATTCCGTTATCTCTGATGACGATGCTCTCGCCATGACAGCCTACCTGCGAAACCTTGAACCCATCAATAATCGCGTGCCAGCTAACGTCGCACCTGGCCAGGAATCGTCTGAACGGTACGTGCATTTTGGCATGTACCAAAGCAGGCAATAACGTTTGGGTGAATAGCCTGGCCGCCCCGGGCTGTCCGCGATTAGTTATCTCCGGATCTGCCTCCGCAGCTTAAGTAAGCGGTAGTGGCTATGTAGTATCAAATACCCCCCTGCATTAGCGTCCCTTTTCCAGATTCAGTCAAGGCGCCGGAAAATACTGGCTTTCCGGGAATGCTCGTATTGGAATTGCCTGCCCGTGACATTTTCTTCAGCTGCTTAACCCCTTTTTGTTTTACCTGCGTTTCAATGGGTACGGACACAGGACCGAATTCGATAATCAACAGCAGGAGAAATGTCATGAACATCTTTAACAAGCAGTGCGTACTTATTGCCGCGACCGTATTTGTGGTCGCCTGTAGCCAGGATGAATCGAGCGAAATATCAAGGTCATCCCGTGAGCCCGGGGACATCATGCCGGTTCCCGCGCAGGTAGAAAGCGTCAGCGTAGACCAGGTCGATATTTCCGGCGCAAGGCCAGCTGAAAATAATGACGTCAAAATAGCAGGGGAGATTTCCGTGCCCGGGGTGGATCGGGCCATGGAAGCGCAAGCGATGCTCGCAAGAAAGCCAAAGAGAAGCAGGGAAACCAGTCTCGCCAGGATGGAGTCGGCTGATTTTGCAGCCCCCGCCTTTTACCGCGAAATACGGGCTGCCAGTGAGCCGCTAAACCGGGAAAACTACGCACACTTTGAGGACAACAAGATTAAACGTGTCCTGGAACACCCGGTGTCCACCTTCAGTATCGACGTCGATACCGGTTCCTATGCAAATGTGAGGAGAATGCTAAAAAGCGGCAGGCTACCAGCACATGACGCCGTCAGGACAGAGGAGCTGGTAAATTACTTTTCCTACGATTACCCGGAGCATAACGACCGCTCTCGGCCTTTTGCCCTGTACAGGGAAATCGCACCAAGCCCCTGGAATGATGATACCTACCTGCTGCACCTCGGCATCAAGGGTTATGACATTGCCCAGGCAAGCCTGCCTGCCGCCAATCTCGTGTTCCTGGTAGACGTGTCAGGTTCCATGCAATCGGCCAACAAGCTGGGGTTACTCAAATCGTCCCTCAAGCTTCTTACCAGGCAGCTCGATGACAATGACCGTGTCTCGATCGTGGTATACGCGGGTGCTTCGGGGGTTGTCCTGGAACCGACTCCAGGGAACGACCGGGCTCGCATTATGGCCTCGCTGGAAAGCCTGCAGGCAGGTGGCTCTACCAATGGAGCCGCCGGTATTCGGCTTGCCTATGCAATGGCGGAACAGGGATTCATCGAGGGAGGGATTAACCGGGTTCTGCTGGCAACCGATGGGGACTTTAATGTCGGCACCAGCAACATTGAGCAATTAAAAGACCTTGTCGCTGAAAAGCGTAAAACCGGGATCTCGCTGAGCACGCTGGGCTTTGGCACTGGCAACTATAACGATCACCTGATGGAGCAAATAGCAGACACCGGGAATGGTAATTACGCCTACATTGATACCCTGAATGAAGCACAGAAAGTACTTGTCGATGAAATGAATTCAACGCTATTGACGATTGCCAGGGACGTAAAGATCCAGCTCGAGTTCAATCCCGCACTCGTTTCCGAGTATCGACTTGTGGGCTATGAAAATCGAATGCTGAACAGGGAGGATTTTAACAATGACAAGGTTGATGCCGGTGAAATTGGTGCAGGACATACTGTAACCGCGCTCTACGAAATTAGCCTGGTGGCAGGAAAGGGAAACCGTATTGATCCCCTGCGATACCAGCACGAGGAACTGCCCGTTGCGAGGACTGATGAACTGGCCTTCCTGAGGATCCGCTACAAGGAAGCAGACTCTGATACCAGCAAGTTGCTTGAGTGGGCGCTGGATAAAAATGAGATCATTGCCGATATAGAAAAAACCAGTGCGGACTTTCGTTTTGCATCAGCCGTGGCCTCTTTCGCCCAGGAGCTTCGCGGTGGCAAGCATACCGGTAGCTTCTCTTTTCCACGGGTTTACCAGCTGGCCAAAGGCGCCCTGGGCGAGGATAGCCACGGTTACCGTAGCGAGTTTATCCAGCTGGTAAAACTGGCTGAGTCAATAAGCGCGCCTGCAAGGCATGCACAGCTTGTACGCTAAGCGCCTGGGCGGGGCACCCGGTTGAGGGGGTGCCCCGTGACAGGGCTGACCAGGTTTTTTCGGGACAAGATTATTCCATTCCAAGTAATTGACGGGTTTCACGCATGATGATTTTCCAGGCCGTGGAGATCGGGGCAATGACATCAAAGTGTCCGGCACCGTCGACAACAGCGAGGGTGATATCATCGCCGGCTTTGCGTGCCTCCAGCAGGAAAGCCGTGCTTTGCCTGAGAGGAACGAGCACATCCGCGGCGCCGTGAACCATGCGCACGGGTACATTAAGCGGCAGTAACTCTACCGGGTTTACCTGTGCCATGCGCTCGGGTACATCTTCCGGCTCGGCCTTGAGCAAACCGGGGACACCGGTATTGCAATCCTGGGTGTCGTATTCATGGCGATAGGTTGAAAGGTTACTGATTGCGGCAAGGGGTACCACGCCAGAGATTTCCAGCGGGTTGGAGTTGTGAAATTCACTGCTGGAATCGAGGTTATTTTTCGCCGCGTACCAAAGTACCAGGTGCCCCCCGGCCGAGTGTCCCATCAGTACCACGCGCGACAGGTCAAGCCCGTGCTCGGGTGCTATTTTGCGAAGATGTTCAATACTGTTGGACAGGTCGTGCATGGTGCCTGGCCAGGCGCCGCCATCATTTCCGATGCGCCGATACTCAACGGTCCAGGAGGCGATACCAGCCCGGGCAAGTTCGCCACTTAAATTTGCCGCCATGCCCAGGTCAAAATCAGACAGCCAGCAACCACCGTGTACAAATACCACGACTGGATGTGGACCGTTGCCGGAAGGTAATCGCAGTTCACCAAACTGGTACTTGCCAGGTCCGTAATTGATTACGTGATCCGCTGGTGGTTTGGGTAGTGCACTGAGTTGCTCCCAGCTAACCGGTGAGTTTTTATCTTCAGCATGCGTGCTGGCTATTGAAAAAATGCCCAGCATTACCAGTAGTGCCAGGCGAAATTTTATACAGGGTTCGCTCATCTTGAAAACACCATTAATCGTAAAAGTGGGTAGAGGATAACAACTGTCAGGCAGGAGGTGATGACTTCGATCGCAATAAGATCGGCCATGATGTAATGAGCCATGATAACGCTGGAAACAAGGGTAATTACCCCGGCCCAGTTAACGACTTCAGCTTGGCGGGCTGAAGCTTCGTCACCTGCCTTCATTCGAGGACTCACAAAAAAATAATCAACCAGGATTATCCCGGACAGCGTGCTCAGCAATACTCCGAGCAGGCTGATCCAGGCTTCTACCAGCTCAAGAATATGACCATAAAGCATCAGCAGGCCGATGATGTTGGCAAAGACAATAAAAGTGAATCGGCCCGGACGCCATTTGATTAACGCGTCGAACAGGTTTGTCAGGGAAAGCGAGGCGGCGTAGCAATTAAGCACCTGTGCTTTTGCCTGCGCAATAAACATGAGTAGAAAACCGGTAACACCACCATAAAGCATAAATGCCGCGGCAATACTATCAGGACTCTTTAATACCAGTTGCTGTGCTTCCTGCATGGAAAGACCCTGCGACTCCACGTAGTAACTGGCGAGCCCTTGAGCGGCCGCGTACATCAGGATACCGCCGGTTAGCATGACCAACACTGACTGGAAAAAACCACCGATGAGCACTGCAGAGGTGGCGTGCATGGTGGAGCGGGCATAACGCCCGTAGTCGACCGATACCAGTGGCAGGGCACAGGCCGGGCCGATGAGAATATTTAAAGCAAAAACAAACTTGTCCCAGTCTGATTGTATTCCCATTGATGCCAGTGCTTCTGCTGGAAACTGGCTTTGAAATGTAAGAACACTTGCTAATGAACTATCAGCCTGCATGACTACCCTGGCAAGTACCCACGCCATGACCAGTAAAAAGGCGATCAGCAGGAGGGAAGAGAAGCGTGCAATGATGGCAAAACCAAAAGTGGTCACCAGGATCCACAGGAGCGTGAGGCCGCCGTAGATAACGAGTTTCATGGCGAACCCATCGGACAATTGAAAAAAGTGCAGGATGCCCCTGTACAGCAGTGCATTTTCCAGGGCCAGCATGCCGATGATGAGGAAGCTGAAAATTATCGATGCCAGCACCGAGCCCTTGATGCCCAGGCCATATTGACGGGTAACAAGGGTGTTGGAGTATCCCGTATGATATGCCACGTGGGAAAGGCCCCAGCCAAGCAGACTGCCAAAAGTCAGTGAAACAATACCGGCAACCAGGGCAATTTTTACACCGGCAACAAAACAAACCAGCGCACCAAAAAAAAGGATCACGAGGGTAGTAACGATACCTGCTGTGTTCCAGGTGAGACTCAGCCAGCCAAGACGTTCCTGTTCAGGAACCGCCTCAAGGGAATGGTCGTCTACAAGCGCTTTAAGATTCTCTGCCATTGAAGAAATAACAAGCGTCGTTAAGCGGAAAGGAAAATATAGTCGAGAGCTTACATTTGACTGGTTTTTCTGTCTATAGCACTATCATCGGCATTCGTGCTAAAACAAGAATCATGGCGATAAAACCCTGCAAATCACTATCTGCATAAAATGACACTGCCTAAATTTAACAAGAACCTGGAGTTCTATCATCGACTGGTTGATAGCATAGAAACCCGCCCGGAATTACTCACGGACTATCTCACACCCAATGACAGGTTCTTTGTCTGCAATGCAGTGGATGCACCCCTGGTTGATGTTAATGAGTATCGTCTCAGGATACATGGTGACGGAGTCCGCCAGGCACTTGAGTTGAGTTATGAAGAAATAAAATCATTACCCAGGCATGACCTGGTTTGTTACCTGGAATGCGCAGGGAATCATCGCGAACTGTTTGATCGCATCAAGGGTGAGCCGGTTCTTGCCGCCGAGGATGGCTTTGGCATGACGGAGTGGACCACCGGTGGTGTCGGTAACGCGAAATGGGGCGGAGTCTCCCTGCATGTGCTGCTGGAAATGGCCGGCCTTGATACTGCAGCTGTACATGTCAATGCTAAGGGACTGGATACAGGAGCAGCAGAAGGCGGGGTGAGCAGACCCCTGCCACTCGAGAAGGCACTGGATCCGGACACACTGGTGGCCTGGTCAATGAATGATGAGCCGCTTCCAGTCGACAACGGGTTTCCGCTTCGCCTTATCGTGCCGGGCTGGGTTGGAACCAACAGTATCAAGTGGCTCGGAGAACTGGTGGTATCAATGTCCCCCGTGAGTGTAAGCCGTAATACTGAACATTACGTACTGATCGGTCCGGAGTGGCCAGCTGATGGCGAGGTCCTCGGTGAGGTCATCACTGAACAGAATATAAAGAGCTCACTGGCGCTTCAATGGAACGCCACGCTGCCAGCCGGGCGCAACATCATTCATGGTAATGCACGGTCGCCTTTTGCGCCGATTGCCAATGTGCAGTGGAGCGTGGATGAGGGTGCCAGCTGGAGTGAGGCATCCCTCGTGTCTGAGAATACCAGGTACAGCTGGTGTCTTTTTGAATTTGAGTGGGAAGCGACGCCGGGGGAACATGGCATATTAACCCGCGCTACTGATACACAGGGCAATACCCAGCCAATGACGATTCCGTTTAACAAGGAGGGTTACCTGTTTAACCAGGTGTTTTCTCACCCTGTGTCAGTGAGCTAGATCTTAATCTGACCCGGGTTCAGTCAGGCGATAAGTATCAGTTCAGCTACATTTTCTTAAATTTCTCACCTTCTTTTTACCTGAAACATTTCCGGGAATTATAAAAAGCGCTATTTGGCAAAGCGCTTAATTATTGACCTGGATCATGGTCGAGTCCCGTGGTCGGTTTTAGGCTATTGATATAGCTATCAAATCGGAGAAAAGCCATGACCGGGATAATCGATACTATCCACGCGGACCACCGTAATTATTCGGTGCTTTTATCGATGTTAAATGCCGACATCGATAACATGAACAAAGGTGAGAAAGCTGACTTTGTCAGGCTTTATGACATCATGAATTACATGATTAATTACCCGGATGTTAAGCATCACCCGGCTGAAGAAGTAATTTTCGAACGGCTCGAACAAAACCAGCCGGAAATTAAAGAAGAAGTCGCGCAGCTTGTTGAAGAACACAGGCAACTGGCTGAAACAGGCCGCGCCTTACAGGAAAAACTCCAGCAGGTAATCGGTGGCGGGATAGTCTCAAAGGAATCGATCAGTGACGCTGCCAGGGACTACTAT
>CAZXDV010000110.1:0-9662 GCA_964639535.1 uncultured Enterobacteriaceae bacterium
CACTGGTCTCCTCGAGTGATTGCCGAGATGAATGACTACCAGTTTAAACTGGCCAGGGTGCAGGGCGAGTTTGTATGGCATGACCATGCAGACACGGACGAAGTCTTTATCGTTTTGGAAGGAGAGCTGGAGATAGAGTTCAGGGATGGCAAGGTCACTCTCAGCAAAGGAGAAATGTTTGTTGTACCTAGAGGTGTGGAACACAAACCTGTCGCCAGGGAAGAATGCAAGATCATGCTGGTAGAGCCCCGGGGCGTGGTAAATACCGGGGATACTGTCAGTGAATTAACCGCTGAAAATGACCAGTGGGTCTGAATCAGGAACTCGTTAAACTCAAGTCGCATATAAGAAGGAGGAAATTATGGAACTCGGCGCTTTCTCTGTCAGCCTCGCGGTAAAGGATATCGAGGTATCGCGGGTATTTTATGAAAAACTGGGTTTCAGCGTGTTTGGTGGCGACCCGTCACAGAACTGGCTAATCATGAAAAACGGCGAGAACACCATTGGGCTTTTTCAAGGAATGTTTGACAGCAATATCATGACATTCAACCCCGGCTGGAATAGCGACACCTCAAGCAAGGAAGATTTCACTGACGTCAGGGAAATACAGAAAAAGTTAAAGAACGAGGGCCTGGAACTCATCTCCGAGGCAGAGGAAGATTCAACCGGCCCTGCCAGCCTGATGCTTGCCGATCCCGACGGCAACACCATATTAATTGACCAGCACGTCTAGCCCTGCGGCCACATCATGAAGGAAATTCAACGCATCGAACACGTTGGTATTCGAGTGAGGGATCTCAACCGGTCCCGTGAATTCTATGAAAAACTCGGCTTTGAGTTCCTCGTGGGCCCGGTCGGACCGGAACCTGTCGCCATCATGGAACACCCTTCCGGTGTGAATATTAATTTTATCCTGAACGCTGCCGCAGATTCTCCGAAGGAGAATATACTCATGGATGTGGACACCAAGTATCCGGGATACACCCACATGGCATTGGAAATCACCGACTATGACTCAGCCAAGGAACAGGTTCAAAAGCTGGGCATCAGGATAAGTGGTGAAGTTGAGTACGAAGGGGCGCGCTTTTTCTTCATTCGCGACCCCGACAACAACGTCATCGAATTTCACCAGCCTGCCGGTAAATATTAATGGCAGTTGATCAGCCGAATCTTGCAGCCATTGAAGCGGCCGCGGAAATCGTCTACCAGGCGATCACACCCACACCCCAGTATGCCTGGCCCCTCCTCTGCCAACACCTGGGGACAGAAGCCTGGCTAAAACATGAAAATCATACGCCACTGGGTGCATTCAAGATCCGGGGAGGACTGGTGTATTTCAATGAACTGGTGAAAAACGGAAAACCACCCGGTGTCATCAGTGCCACCCGTGGTAATCACGGGCAATCGGTTGGTTTTTCAGCCCGGCGTCACGGTATTCACGCTACTATCGTGGTGCCATTCAACAACAACGTGGAAAAGAATGCTGCAATGCGCGCACTCGGCGTGGAGCTGATTGAACACGGTGACGATTTCTCGGCTTCTGCTGAATATGCTCAAGACCTCGCCGTGGAACGCTCACTTCACATGGTGCCCTCGTTTCACCCTCAGCTGGTCTCCGGTGTCGCCAGCTACAGCCTGGAGCTATTTAATGCGGTAAGTGATATTGATATTGCCTATGTTCCCATCGGCATGGGTTCAGGTATTTGCGGTATGATTGCTGCTCGGGATGCTCTTGGCCTGGGCACGAAAATAGTTGGCGTCGTCTCTTCACACGCCACGGCCTACGCCCGCTCATTTGAGCAGAAAAAGCTGGTTGAATCCCCTGTGAGCACGCGTCTTGCCGATGGTATGGCAGTTCGCAAGCCCCACCCAATGGCACTGGAAATGATATGGCGAGGAGCCGATCGCATTATAGAGGTTTCAGATGACGAAATTGCCAACGCCATGCGCATCATTTACGAATGCTCCCACAATACCTGCGAGGGTGCGGGTGCAGCTGCACTGGCAGCCGCCATCCAGGAGAAAGAAGCAAATATAGGCCAGAAAGTAGCCATGGTGCTATCAGGGGCCAACGTGGATCGTGCGATATTCGCTGAAGTACTTTCCGCCCCCGGGGTTTATTGAATTGCGGCAGGTCTTTTTTCCGCCCACTCCCTCGCCAGCATCAGCTGTTTTCGATTCGGACCCCAACGATAACCACTGAGTTCACCATTGCTACGCAATACTCGGTGACAGGGTATAAGCCAGGCAACTGGGTTGGCAGCAATGGCATTGGCAACTGCCCGCACAGACCGTGGTTTATCAATACCCTCGGCGATAGCCTGGTAGCTGGTTACGCTTCCCACGGGAATATTCAACAGGGCCTGCCAGACCCGCACCTGGAAATTGGTACCGCGTATGTGCAACAGGATATTTTCTCTTTGCCTGCCTTCATCATCAAACAGCCCCTGCATGATTTTACTTATGGCCGCTTTATCCATTGTAAAGCTTGCGTTTGGCCAGCCCTTTTTTAGCTCCACAAGATGGCTTTCCTCTTCGCTGGAATCACAAAAAGCGAGAGCTAGAATACCCCTGTGCGTAATCGCCATGAAAGCCTCTCCAAAGGGACTGTCATGCCAGGCATAGGTGATGAGCAAGCCTTCTCCACCCTTTTTAAATTCTCCGGGCGTCACCGCCTCAATGGACACAAAATGATCGTGCAAGCGACCAGGCCCCGAAAGCCCTGATTCCAGGCTTGCGTCCAGGACAGTGCTTGACTGTCGCAGCATATTCTTTGCCTGCTCCAGTGTCAGGTATTCAAGGAAGCGCTTGGGCGAAACGCCGGCCCAGCGCTGGAAAAGTCGTTGAAAATGATAGGGGCTCAGACCCACGTGCGCAGCGACCGATTTAAGGTCTGGCTGATGTTCAACATTATTGCGGATATACCTGATGGCGGCTTCTACCCGCTCATAATCAGTACTCATGCTGTTACTCGACTGTGAATATGCGAGGATTTTGCTGGTACCTTGACAGATTAACCACCCGATTGTTGCTATTGAGATAAGTTAAAGTACATGACTTTTATGAAAGCCTCAGGGCTCAAAAACCCATTGCCCAACTCGGGATCGAAATCTGCATAGGGTTTCAACGCTACTGCTTCATCCATGGTTTTACCCTCATCAATGAGCTTTTGCATGCGCGAGCGGAATGTCTTCAAATTCTCCAGGTAGGCACTGAGATCCTGCTTGCTTGAGATTGGACCGTGACCGGGAATAATTTTTGTCCTGGCATCCACCACCTTCAACAGTTTTTCCACGGCGAGAATCATGCCATCAATCGAACCGTTTGCATTGGTATCAATGAAGGGATAACGATCAGAAGAATAAACGTCCCCGGTATGTATGACGTTGGATTCAACAAAATAAACCGCGCTGTCTCCATCAGTATGGGCATTACCTGCGTAAAACACCTGGATTTCCTCGCCATTCAGGTGAAAAGTCATCCTGTCGTTAAACGTGATGACGGGCAAGGCAATATCCGGGGACGCGGGCACAATTTGCCCGAAAGGCTTAATTTCGGTATCAACGCTCATGCGCTTGTGCACGTTATCATGGGCCACGATAGTCGCTCCATGCTTGCCGAACGTTTCATTACCGCCACTGTGATCAAAGTGCCAGTGGGTATTCAGAACGAATCTAACTGGACTATCTGTGATTTCTGCTACTGCTTTTTTTAATTTCTCGGAAAGCTCTGCATAATCATCATCGATGAGTAATACGCCATCCTCACCGACGGAAAGACCCACATTCCCCCCGGCTCCCTGCAGCATGTAAATTCCATCACTTACCATGCTACTGGTAAATTCGACATCCTTGAATTTATTCTCCTCCGCCACCAGCGTAGTGACCGCCAGGCACAGCATCGCGAAAAGGAATTTTCTCATATTATTCTCCCGAAACTTGCATTGGTCATAAGTTCCACATGCGCCTCATTACAGCACAGGCCCCGGCAATCAGCAATAATGGTCCGCGTTTCGTGCTATGCTTTTGTGAGGACCTATGGAGTACCTGAATTGAAAAAGAGCCAGGGTGTTAGAGCCTTGCTTGGGCAGTTGGAAAAGCTCAGGCGCTTACACGACGATGCCAACACCGCTAAGAAAGTTACGTTATTAAATCAGCTGGGCCGGCTTCGCTTTGGTCGCGCATCGGAGCTATACAAGTTTCATGACATACTGGTTTATCTGCGTGCCTACCCGGATTCACCTGAACTCCTCTTGATCGTTGAAAAATTACTTGAGACTTTTGCTGCACGACCAGATACACGCAAATTCAGTAACGAATTGGCCAGTTCCGGCATATCGGGCTGCCCCATTGACTACCGCTTCTTCTTTCATATGTCCCTTTGGCTGGCACAAAACTTCACAGGAAAGCTTTGTATCGACTGGGGGGAACTGGAAGACGAGGGGCAACTGCTTGCCCTGGTTCCCCTGTTGGGCAGTTTTTCCGAAAGCGCACAATTTGATGATTTTGAGTTTTCAGCAAGAGAATGGCTAAGCAGGCTCAAGCATCCTGTAGAGGGCGATGGCGAATTCCTGGTAAAGAGAATTGCAGCCATTTACGGCAATGACCAGGAACGCGAGGCCACCCATGACAAGCTGGATGTACCTTTTAGATTATTAGCTGGGAAAAACTGTCCTTCTATTAGCAATGCATGCTACCCGGTAAAGTCTATCGTTTACATGCGCGACACCGTGGACCAGGGTCGACCGAGGCTCGAACAGCTCATGCAGTCAACTTTTTTTCGTGCAAGGAAGATGAATGCGACTGAAAGCCGAAAACTGGTCAACCTGGCTCGTACCGTCATGGTTACCCACGAGCGAGACATGGATGTTTTCTCCAAGGCCTCGGAAAAGGATGTACGCCTGGTGGATTGTGGAGATGGTCTTCAGCTTGTCATGATGGGTATGCAGCCGACGCAGCGTTACCTCCTGCCAGCTATCTATGGCTTCCTCATGTTGCGTAATGGTGTACCCATTGGCTATTACCAGGCCAGCGTCCTGTTTGAAACCGCTGACCTTGCACTGAATATATTCTCCACCTTTCGTGGCGGCGATGCTGCCCAGGTGATTGCAAGGGCTGTGGCTGTTACGCACCATCTTTTTGGCTGCACTACTTTCATGCTGGATGGTTACCAACTGGGTTATAACAACCGGGATAGTATCGAATCCGGTGTCTGGTGGTTTTACTACAAGCTGGGCTTTCGTCCACGAGATTCCGCCGCAAAAAAAATCATGAGAACTGAACTGGCTAAAATGAAACGCCGCCCTGGGTACCGCAGTAGCGTGGCAACCCTTGAAAAGCTTTCCGAGTACAACATGTATTACGTAAAAGAGAGGTCGGCAAAGGAGATAGACCTTTCTCTTTACTGGAATATTGCACCGGGACTGTCCGACTACATATCCAGGCGCTTTGGTGCTGACCGTGAAAGTGGCTCAAGAACCTGCGCCAAAGAAGCAGCGCAACGGCTGGGACTTCGCAAGCTACCGAAAATGTCAGCCACGGAACGCTATTGCTGGAATGGCTGGGCACCGCTGGTACTGCAGTTAAAAGGTGTTGAACGCTGGAGTACTGATAACCGAAGACGACTGGCGAGGATAATGCGCGCCAAGGGCGCGGACAGTGAAATCAATTACAGCAAGCTGATGCTGGAACATAAAGTCCTGCAGCGTGCAATACTCAGGTACGCGGAATCTATTGACCCCTGGCACTCACAATAGCCAGGTAGGCAGCTATCGTGGGTTCAAAGCCGGATATGAGCGCCTCCACCGTCAGGGCATGGCCAATGGAGACTTCTAAAATACCGGGAATTTCCAGGAAGCGTGGCAGGTTATCCTGGTTAAGATCGTGACCGGCATTTAATTGCAGGCCGATCTCCCGCGCAGCCAGGGCCACATCATTGTATTGTGCCCAGGTGTCATCCTCAGCTTCGGTGCCATAGTTCTTCGCGTAGGACTCGGTGTAAAGCTCGATTCGATCACTGCCTGTTGCTGCAGCACTCTCCAGCATACTCGTGTCCGGGTCGAGGAAAATGCTGCTGCGAATTCCCTGTCCCTGTAACTGATCGATGATGCCACTGAGTCGCCCGCCATGTTTGACAGTGTCCCATCCATGATCAGAGGTAAGCTGGTTGGGATCATCCGGCACGAGGGTGCACTGATCCGGTGAGGCCTCGAGCACGACACTGAGAAACTCTTCGTTCGGGTAACCCTCGATATTCACTTCCACCTCGGGATAATCGCTGGCGAGCGCCACCAGGTCATAGACGTCACTATATTTTGCATGTCTCTGGTCCGGGCGTGGATGAATAGTCAGTCCGTGGGCCCCACTATCGATACAGATCTGTGCAAAATCCAGCAAGCGCGGCATATCGCTGCCCCGCGAGTTTCGAAGCAAGGCAATTTTATTTAAATTGACACTCAACCTGGTCATGCCAATATTTCACCGCGCTTTCTCGCCTGATGCAATTCGACTTTCTTCAATGTGTGCCACTAATTCAGGGTAAAAGCCCTGAAAATTTGTTTCGAGCTGTAGATAGTGCTTTTCAAGTTCCTCGAGCGCCCCGGAAAAGGTGTTTTCAAAACGTATGCGTGAAGAAATACCATCCAGCGCCCGTCCAACATTTTCCAGGTGTCGGTATGAACCAAGCCAGTCATGGTCTGACATCATGCTTACCACGTGCTTCATGCGGGGCGGCATGATATTCCTCATGCTGCGGAGGTCAGCATAACTCTGCTGGATAAATTCTTCCGGCCTGTCCTCGTAATAATCATCCCAGTATCGGATAAGAAAGTGGTCAAACACAACGTCAAGCATAATCCCGGCAAAGCGACGTCGCCGGGAGCTGAACAGCGTTTTTGATTCCAGCACAAGCGGATGATTATCGGTAAAACGATCCACGCGCTGGTGGTTTTCAATACCCGCGTAGACTTCACCGGGCAATTCCTGCCCGTTAAGAAATTTTCTAAAATCTCCCATGATGTTACCGGTGCGTGACTGGGCCGTATCCTCGGCCAGCCTGAGATGCGCGAGGTAATTCACAGTAATTTTTCCCATTCAGCCACTTTGATAAAATCACGCATGGTAGCTATCAACCAATTCCAATACACTGAGCACTGCTAAATCTTTCGAGCAGTCGGAGTCAAGAAAATGATTATTGAACAAATATGGACCGGCAACAACTGGCGAAACTTCAATTATCTTATTGCCTGTGAGGAAACCGGAGAGGCCCTTGCTATCGACCCGCTCGACCACGAAAAATGTCTTGGGCTGGCAAGGCAACGGGGCTGGGAAATCACCCAGGTGCTCAATACCCACGAGCATGGAGACCACACCGGGGGTAACCAGGCCGTCATCGAAGCCACCGGGGCAAAATTACTGGCCCACGCCAACGCCGCCAATGCTATCCCCGGCATGGATATCGGCCTTGCGGCGGGAGATGTAATACAGGTTGGTAATAGCGTTGAGCTTGAAGCCCTGGACACACCCGGGCATACCATGAGTCACGTTTGCCTGCTGTCGCGGGGTGACGTGCGAGCCCTGTTTTGCGGCGACACGCTGTTTAACGCCGGTGCCGGTAACTGCCACAACGGGGGACATCCGAACGAGCTATACATGACCTTTGCCAGTCAATTGGCAAAGCTGCCGGAGGACACGCTGATTTACCCCGGGCACGATTACATCGTGAATAACCTGGAGTTCACCCTGGACCGGGAACCCGGTAACAAACGCGCCCAGGGATTACTTGAAGAAATCGGCAAGCAGGATCCCGATGATGCATTGGTCACCACGGTTGCGCTTGAAAAGGAAATCAATACATTTTTCAGGTTGAGCAGCCCCGAGGTGATTGAGAAATTACGTGAAGCCTTGCCCGAGCTGTCCAGCAATCCAGCTGAAAAAGAAGTCTTTCTTGGTCTACGGCAGCTACGCAATAGTTGGTGATTTGATTTTGTGGCCGAATAAATTGCATCCTTTAACTTCGTAACCGGTACGTCCATGTACCACTTCTCGGCCCTGCTCCAGCAATTTACGGGTCCCGCCTCCGGCAAGCAGCATTCCGGGGCAGGCTACATGGGAATGACATTGTATTTAATCACTTGCAGGGTCTCGGTAAAAACTCCACCGGCACATTTCCCTTGCAGGACCATTCCACTGTGTCAGTTAAGACGTAGGGTGATAGTGTTAAAGACTTTCCAGCAATACCAGCAGCCAGTTCGGGGTGACGCGCATCTGTAAAATAGACGGTAATCGTCCCCGGTGAATCTTCGGCAACTACAATTTTGCTGACAATTGACTCGGAAAAATCTACGGCGATATTTACACCAGATTCTTTCCACTGTTCGGCACTGGGAAAGGCCTGGTTTTTCTTCCAGTAGAACGCGACCGCGTTCTTATAATCTTTCGCAAGCGTCAATCCCTGGAAGACTTTAACTTTGTCAGTAAATTCGAGTTTTTCAGGAAAGAGTACAAACTTCCACAGCAGGAAGATGCCAAAAATAGAAAGGACAATCAGGGTTTTGCTCATGAAAAGCAGTTTAGCCCATTACGGGCTAAACTGCTTCACAGCAACGATAGTACTTTAGGCTGCTTCGCCCTGGCGCTCCAGGGTTTCCTTGATGACTTCCTCGGCCACTGCTTTCGGGCAGGGCTGGTAATGGAGGAATTCCATGGAAAACTGGCCTCGACCGGAGGTGATGGTACGCAGCGCACCGATGTAACCAAACATTTCCGCCAGTGGGCTTTCAGCCTTGATACGCACACCAGTGGGGCCAGCTTCCTGGGACTTGATCATGGAACGACGACGATTCAGGTCGCCAATCACATCACCAACATGGTCATCCGGTGTAAACACGTCCACCTTCATGATCGGTTCCATCAATTGTGGACCGGCCTTTGGCATACTCTGGCGATAGGCCGCAGCTGAAGCAAGCTCATAAGCCACTGCAGATGAGTCAACCGCGTGGAAGCCGCCATCAAACAGGTTAACCTTGAAATCAAGACAGGGATAACCAGCAAGCACGCCTTTTTCCATGCTCTTGACAAAGCCCTTCTCTACCGCTGGCCAGAATTCACGTGGCACGTTACCTCCGGTCACAGTGGACTCAAATGTAAAACCAGAACCGGGCTCACCGGGCTCGACGATGTAATCGATCTTGGCAAACTGGCCTGAGCCACCGGTCTGTTTCTTGTGAGTGTAGCTGTCTTCCACCCGCTGCGTGATAGTTTCGCGATAGGCCACCTGGGGTTTACCGACAGTCACATCGATGCCATGGGTACGCTTGAGAATGTCGATCTTGATATCAAGATGGAGCTCACCCATGCCCTTGAGAATGGTCTCGCCACTATCCTCATCGGTTTCAACACGGAAGGAAGGATCTTCTTTCACCATCTTGCCGATGGCCACACCCAGCTTTTCTGATGCTGCCTTGTCATTGGGTGACACGGCAATGGAAATAACCGGATCCGGGAACACCATGGGTTCCAGCGTGGCCGGGTTATCCGGATCACACAGGGTGTGACCGGTCTGTACGTTCTTCATACCAATGATGGCAACGATATCACCCGCCTGGGCGCTATCCAGTTCTTCACGGGAATCCGCGTGCATTTCCACGATACGACCAATACGCT
>CAZXDV010000111.1:0-9608 GCA_964639535.1 uncultured Enterobacteriaceae bacterium
GCGATGCTCCTCCGGCGTCCAGGCCTGGTTGCTCGGGATCCCACCAGCGCAGCGGCCCATAAATTGACGCCTGTCCATTGTGTTTTTGCCTGGCATGAAGATTGTCCACCTGCTAGCGAAAGCCGCAATTTACCCGTGTTTGATAAATCTAGTTAAAAATAGTACGTATGTCCAGTTTGTCACCGGGCCAGCGCCCTGTTTTGTTCCACACACGGGCCCTTATTCCGTGTACAATTTCGCCGCCGAAGAACAGCTATTATACAAGGTAACACCATGCTTGAATCACTGGAAAAACTAGCGCCTGACCCTATTCTTGGACTGACTGCAGCCTACAACGAGGACACCAACCCTGAAAAGGTGGATCTCGGTGCCGGCGTGTACAAGGATGAAAACGGTAACACGCCCGTCTTTTCAGCTGTGAAAAAAGCAGAGGCACTGTGGTATGAAGAGGAGAATACCAAGGCCTATATTGCCCAGCCCGGGTTCGCAGATTTTAATTCACACCTGTTGCCATTCGTATTTGGTAAAGACCACGAAGCGGTCAGGGACTCGAGATTAATATCCGTCATGGCACCCGGCGGTAGCGGCGCCCTGCGTATCGGTGCCGAGCTTGTGAACCGTGCAGTCCCCGGCGCGACGCTGTGGGTGAGTACACCGACCTGGGGTAATCACATCCCCCTGCTCGGCAGTGCCGGCCTGGATATACGCGAGTATCCTTACTACGACGCAGACAGCCATGGCCTCAAGTTTGAAGCGATGATGGATTCTCTCAGGCAGGCCGGTAAGAATGACGTCGTGCTACTCCATGGCTGTTGCCACAACCCCACCGGCGTCGATCTTTCACATGAGCAGTGGGATGAATTGGCCGCGCTGGCTGCAGAGAAAGGTTTCCTGGTGTTCATCGATACCGCCTACCACGGCCTTGGATCGGGACTCGATAACGATGCCTATGGTATTCGCAAGATGGCGTCCATGGTCGAAGATATGATTGTGGTTTATTCGTGCTCTAAAAACTTTGGGCTTTACCGCGATCGTATCGGCGCAACGATGGTGCTGGGAAAAAACCGGGAGGCAGCGGAAGCCAGCAGTAGTCACCTGACAAATATTGCCCGGCAAATATATTCAATGCCCCCGGCCTATGGCGGTGCCATAGTGAAAACCATTCTCCAGGATGAGGAATTGTATGCGAGCTGGAGCAGCGAGCTGGATGAGATGAGAGAACGTATTAATGGCCTCAGGGTCCTGTTCGCCGATGCACTTGCAGAGAACGGTGCGTCCATGGACTTCAGCTTCATCAAGAACCAGTACGGCATGTTTTCCTTCCTTGGAATAAACAAGGAACAGATCCAGCGCCTGCGCGACGAATACAGCATTTACCTGGTTGGCTCTAGCCGGGTGAATGTGGCGGGCATTAGCAAGAGCAACCTGGACTACCTGGTTTCCGCAATCGTTTCCGTTGTGTAAGCCGCACCTCGAGATAGAAGATGACTCGTTCAATCCTGGTATTGCACGGCCCCGGCACTGGAACCGAGGCGCCTGCGTCTGCAGCGAAATGCTGTGAGGACCTGGGGTTCGAACTTAAATTCCATCACTCGGAAGACGTTGATGAACTGTGCGCGCTGATAGGCCAGGACACGGGCTCACTGGCCGGGCTTGTTATATGTCCCTATGCAGCGGATTCAGGCAGTGCGGCTGCCATGGCCAGGTACAACGATGCCATTGAAGCCATTGCAAACGATCAGCTGCCGATCATCGAACTGCACATGCAAAACATCATGGCAACGGAAAGCCTGGACACGACGCCGCTCAATGGACCTGCTGGCCGCATGGGCATGGTCTGCGGTCTTGGTGAAACCGGTTACGAGCTGGCAATAGGCAGCATTGCACGAAAGAGCGGACAGGTCGCGTAAAGTGAAAGCCATAGTCATAAACGGCCCTAACCTGAACCTGCTTGGAACACGGGAGCCTGAGATCTATGGCTATGACACGCTCGATGATATAGCCAAGCGATGCCAGGACAGGGGAAACGAGCTGGGCATTGAGCTTACATTCATGCAGTCCAATCACGAAGGTGAAATTATTGACTGGATTCACCAGGCCATTGGCAACATTGATGCAATTGTGATCAACCCCGGTGCCTTTACCCATACATCGGTGGCAATTCATGATGCACTCAAGGCATTCAGTGGTGTAATCGTCGAATTACACATTTCCAACCCCCACCTGCGTGAAAGCTTTCGCCACATCTCCTATGTGTCGCTTGCAGCGGATGCCGTGGTTGTGGGCCTGGGCGTGGATGGTTACACCGCGGTTGTGGAGATGCTGCCCGAGGTATTAAAGTAGAGGGACATTTTCTAGTCTGACCTGGAAATTACATCCGGGAGTTATAGCAGTTGGCCATCTCTCAACAAACCGTTATCCAAACAAAGATCCATCCTCCGGTCAGTAATCTTCGCCTGGTTGACCGGGACAAACTTATCAGCCAGCTCGTCGATGAGAAGCAGAGCAAGTTGACCCTGGTGGCTGCTCCTGCAGGGTTCGGGAAAACTACCTTTATCTGTCAGCTGTTTGATTGCCTGTCATCACAATCTGCCTGCTGTTGGTATTCACTGGATCAATCTGACAGTAACCCCACTCGTTTTCTTCTACATTTCATCGCTTCAATTCGAACTGTCGCTGATGGGTTTGGCAACACGGTGCTGCGGATGATGGAAACCACTATCATCTCAGACATTTCCGACACCCTGGCTTACCTGGTAAACGATCTCTTTGATATCCCAAACGCTGTTAATTTCTTTATCGATGACTACCATCTTTCAGATTCAGAACAGATTAATCACTTCATAGAGTTATTGATTAATCTATCACCGGATAATTTTAGACTGGTGTTGGCGTCCAGGATGAGGCCTAACCTGTCACTATCAGGTTTAAAAGTTCATGGTCGCCTCAACGAAATTTCTGCGAGCCAGCTCAGGTTTGACGATCGCGAAACTTCCATGTTTATGAATGACATTCATGAACTCGAACTCTCCAGTGAACAGCTCATCAGCTTGCATGAACACAGCGAGGGCTGGGTTGCCGGATTGCAACTGGCTTCGCTGTCTCTGAGGGATATCGAACGTCGAGATGAATTCATCGACTCGTTCTCTGGAAATCTTCGCGATATTGCAGAGTACCTGGCAGCTGACGTGCTCAATCAACAAACTGAACGTATACAGGAATTCTTACTTAGAACTGCAATACTTGATCGACTTAACGTCGATGTTTGTGCTGCGTTGACGAAATTTGATGACTGCCAGACACTACTCCATCAACTGGAATCGAAAAACCTTTTTGTAATTCCCTTGGACAGGGACAGGGAATGGTATCGCTATCACCATCTTTTTCACCAGTTTCTGCTTGGTGAGTTGCGTAAACGACATCCGGCTTCGCTCGTTGCTCTTTACCAGATTGCGGCCACATGGTTTGAAGCAGCTGGTTACGCAAGTGAAGCGGTTGACTATGCCCTTCTCTCTGGCGACATAGAAAAAGCCGTGCAATTGGTGGAATCCCAGGTGGAGGAAGAGATGAAACGGGGACGCATGCCCCGAGTGAACAGCTGGGTAGACAGGATCCCGGATGACGTATGTATCTCTCATCCCAAGCTTTTGTTTGCCAAGAGTACAGCGCTTTATCACATGAACAAACCTGATGAGGCTGAAGAAACCAAGAACTTGATGCGAAATTGCAAGGCATTGGAGCACCAGTCTATTGACGACCTGATGAAGCGGCTTGAAGGCGGTATAGCAATTTGTCGTGATGATGTGGACAGGATATTGCCACCACTATCCAGCGTGGAAATGGTATCGTCAAATTTTGACAATGGCACTGTCTGTAACATGCGAGGGTACGCATTGGCCTCACTTGGTAACTACAAGCAGGCTATCGAGACTCTCAATGACGCCCGTCACTATCATCGTCTAAATGGTTCAACATTTGGTGTAGTGTATGCTGACTGTTTTCTCGGCTTTATCGATATCGAGAAAGGAAACCTGCAGAAATGTTATGACCGTTTCTCTGAGTATACGGAAGCACCAGACAAACCCGGCGATACATATGTTGTACCCGTTCCAGCTATTATGAGAGCGGTAATTCTCTATTGCTGGAACAATATCATCGAGGCTTCCGCTACGCTCACACCAAATTTGCAGGTGCTCGAAAAAGTCGGGCACATAAAACTCCTTTCTCTCGGATACATTACCCTGGCGAAAATAAATGCTGCCAGGGGAGACCACGTTAATGCAATGCGGCTTTTCGATTACCTTTATCGTATCAACGAACATCGGGGTAATCCGTTCTATCGACTGCGCTCGATGGTTGAATGTGAACGAATTGCTTACCTTGTAAACTCGAATCATATAAACGAGGCCATTGATATTGCTTCAGATATGGAAATCGACATCGACCAGAGAGATCCTGAATTACCGAAGGAATGGAGCCGAATCACCTGTCTTAATATGTTAACACTTGCGAGGTTACAGCTTGCCTGTGGTAACGAAAGTAGAAGTATTCCGATCATTCAGCATCTCATTTCCCTGTGTGATTCGGCAGGTCGAGTAAATCGAAAATTGGAATGCCTGTTGTTGCTGGCAAAAGCCAACGAAAAGACTGGCAATGAGAAATCTGCATTCGAATCACTTGAGAGTGCACTGACGCTTTCAATCGCAAATGGCATGATCCGGGCCTACCTTGATGAGGGGGTCTGCGATTTGCTACAGCGGCTCAAGCGAAGAGGGCTCAAATCGAACGATGCACAACTCAAGGTATATCTTGATGCAATTTTAAGGCACGCCAACGAGACACACGAGGACAGTAATGAACGCAAGCCCACTCAAAAATTGCACACCCTGGTTGAACCCCTGAGTGAAAGAGAAATTGCGATTCTCAACCTGATCGCCAAGGGGCAATCCAATCACGTCATCTCAGAAGGGCTCTCGATCAGCGAAAATACCGTGAAATGGCACGTCAAAAACATATTTGAAAAGCTCAGCGTGAACAAGCGAGCCGCCGCTGTTGTCACTGCGCAACAAATAGGCATTTTAAAATAGCTGCTAATTCAAGCCCTTAGCGGATTTAGATCGGGTCTACCCAAAGGGGTGGTGTAGCCTATGCCACACAGGGGTATAGTTGGGTTCTTTTCATAAAAACATAGCACGCAAAGGGGAGAAATCATGCGCAAGCTAGTACGCCCATCCAGGCTTATCACCTTATATCTTTTCGTATCGTTGTTACCCACCATCGCAGGTGCGCAAATCGAAGAAATCACTGTCACGGCGCAAAAGCGAGCGGAGTCTGTTCAGGATGTCGGACTTACCATTACAGCCTTTGATGAAGATACCTTACGCGAAGTTGCCGGCGGCTCGCTGGCAGAACTTGCAGCCATGGTGTCAAATGTTGCCGCCTATTCCAGTGATACCTACCTGCAAAGTGTGCATGTCAGGGGCATTGGATTGAATGAATTCCAGGGTCAGTATGACTCCCCGGTTGCGCAACACTACGATGAAGTTTACATCGCTAAACCGTGGATGAAGTTTCGTAAATCCTACGACATAGAACGAGTTGAAGTACTAAAAGGCCCGCAAGGAACGGTATTTGGGCGCAACACTACCGGAGGCGCGATAAACTACTATACCGCGAAACCTACGGACCAGTTTGGTGCAAACATTGACTTTGAATTCGATGAACATGAGCGTTACACCGCAACGGGTATGGTCAATACACCACTATCAGATAACCTGTATAGCCGCGTTTCCTTTCGTACGGCCATCGGCTCGGGTGGTCCACAGAAGAATCTCTTCACCGACGATGAGCATGGTCGACCTAACGTGGTTGATCTGCGCGGACAGCTGTTATGGGAAGGCGAAGATTTAACCATTCGTGCATTGGTTCATGGCGGAATCGACAAAAGCGAAATGATGGCATGGAAAGGACCGGGCATCTTTAACTTTGGTGCTCCCGGACTTTGTCCCGAGGCCTTAACTGGTGAAGTGACCCGCAACCCCGGCACATGCTCCAAGACCGCAGGTTTCGCCACATTAAATGGTTTTCCAGAAGGTGAATTTGAACCCAATGATATTTTTACCATTAACCAGAACAAGCCACCAACTGTCGACGATACTTTCTATGGCGGTTATCTCCGACTTGAGTATGACATGGACTGGGCTACCTTCACGTCCATAACCGCCTATGAGTATTACGAGCGTATTCACCGGGATGATAGCCAGGCAGATATTTTTAATTCAACCAGCACTCACTACTACAACGAGATGAACCAGTTCAGCCAGGAATTCAGGCTCACCGGCCAGGTGGTGGACCGGTGGCGCTTCGTACTGGGCGCATTTTACGAACACGATGATCTCGACCAGGTTGATGGGTCTGACCTGAGTCAACAACAACTACCGGGTGTTGCTCCTCCCTTTGCTGACCAGTTTTTTGCGCAATTTAATATTGATACCAATTCCTATGCGCTTTATGCCCATAATGAATTTGACATGACAGATAACCTGACGATTAACCTGGGAATGCGTTTTACTGTTGATGATATTGAAGCCAACGATGCGCTTCTGGGTATTGGTTTACTACCGCAAGTGGGTAAGGAAGCCTTCGTCACCCCCTGTCTCATCACCACATTCCCGGCAGGTCCTGTTGGTTCACCAGCCTGTCCATTCCTGGGCCCAAGTGCACCGGAATTTAATGATAGCCGAACCGACCAGGATTTCTCATGGCGCGCAGGATTAGAATGGAAAGCCATGGACGATCTCCTTGTCTACACCAACATCCAGACGGGATATCGAAGTGGTGGCTACAGCCTGCCATTTGCCGGGGCTGCAACCGAATTTAATCCGGAAGAATTGCTGGCAATGGAAATTGGCTTCAAGAGTCAATTATTTAACAACACGGTGCAATTAAATGCCTCTGTTTTCCGCTACGTTTACGACGATGTACAGGTTAACGTGGATGATCCGGTTTCACCCCTGGTACCGATTACCCGTAACATCGGTGAACAATTGAATACCGGTTTTGAAGCAGATGTAACCTGGCAACCAAATGAGCGCTGGACCATCAGGCAGGACGTGGGCTACCTGGATTCTGAGTTTAACGATACCACCAGGTCGGTGACTACCTATCTCGGACCAATACCCCTTCAGGGCAAGCGCCCGGTGAACACACCGGAATGGACTTACAACGGTATGGTTCGCTATCAGCAGCCCATCATGGATGGCTGGGATGGCATTCTCATGACCAACTACAACTGGGTGGATGATCGCTTTCTTGA
Source organism: uncultured Enterobacteriaceae bacterium (assembly GCA_964639535.1). Lineage (GTDB taxonomy): Bacteria > Pseudomonadota > Gammaproteobacteria > Eutrophobiales > Eutrophobiaceae > WLWS01. The sequence goes on from CAZXDV010000111.1 coordinate 7,316, forward strand.
GGCCACCAACCAGGCTTTTGAAAGACAGGAATCCTACTGGGTAGTCAATATGCGGGCAGCAGTAGCCTCGCAGGACGGAAAGTGGGAAGTGGCAGTCTGGGGTAAAAACCTTTTTGATGAAGAGTACCTCACCTATGTCAATAATATCGGATTTTTCAAGCTGGATATTTTTGGTCAGCAACGCACCTTTGGCGCAAACGTCCGCTACAACTTTCAATAAGTAGTTTTATTTATTTCAAACCTCAGGGCAGTGATGGCTTGTCATTCACTGCCCTTTTTTAATGGATATTTTTTTTCATGAAACTTGGTGAATATATTAAGTATGACGGTCTGGGGCTCGCAGAGCTAATTCGCGGTAAAGATGTTAGTAAGGAAGAAGTAACAGCGGCTTCGCTTTCTGCCGCCGAGCTCTTGAACCCAGAGATAAATGCGATCATCGAGACATTTCCCTCAGCCCTTGATTGTACACAAGCAGAAGACGCTCCATTCCAGGGAGTACCCTTTTTAATCAAGGATCTTGCTTTACACGCTGAAGGCACCCTTTACGAGATGGGAAGTCGTCTTAGCCAGGGATTGCGCACACCTCATGACACCGAACTCATGTCCCGGATACGTAATACTGGTCTTCAGGTACTCGGAAGAGCTTCAACACCAGAGTTTGGTTACTGTCCAACCACCGAACCTGTTGTAAACGGACCCAGCAGAAACCCATGGAACCTGGCCCACAGTCCTGGTGGTTCCAGTGGCGCTACGGCGGCTTCTGTTGCGGCCGGCATTGTACCCCTGGCACATGCCAACGATGGTGGCGGTTCCATTCGCATTCCTGCGTCCTGCTGCGGTCTCGTGGGTTTAAAACCGAGTCGTGGACGAGTGTCGGCAGGCCCGGACGCTGCCGTACCCCTGAGTGGCCTGGCGGTAGAGTTTGCAGTTACTCGAAGCGTTCGGGATTCGGCGCGCCTGCTGGATTTACTCCATGGGCCCGGTATTGGCGAGCCTTTTGAAATTAGCGCCCCAGTTGGAAACTATTTCGACACATTCGAAAAAGCACCAGACAGGTTAAAGATCGCTGTAATGTCCGATCCGTGGGGCTCGGCTCCGGTGGATGAAGAAGTAAAGCAAGCCTGTGCCAATACGGCAAAACTGTGTGAAGCCCTGGGGCATCATGTTGAAGATGCGGCACCACAAATGAGCTGGGACGTTTTCTTCCAGGCCACCCATGTGCTGTGGACCGCCAACATTGTCGTACTTGTTGATATGGTTGCGGAGATGACGGGTAAGAATGTTGACGAGACCACCCTGGAAAGTACAACGCTCGCATGCTACCAGCACGGTAAGGGCTTGAGTGCCGAAGACTTGCTCAAGGCCGAGGCTGCGGCCAACAATATATGCCGTGCAAATGGACAATTCTTCAATGAGTATGATTTACTGCTTACACCGACACTGGCGCGCTTGCCTGCTGCTATCGGTGAAATGAATGCTAATGATACGTCACTGGATGCGCTTGGCTGGTCTACACATGTTTTCAAGTACTGTCCTTTTACCCCGCTGTTTAACATGACCGGGCAACCTGCTATCTCCTTGCCCCTGCAACAGTCTTCCAACGGTTTACCTATTGGTATGCAATTTGTTGCACGTTTTGGCCGGGAAGATATATTGTTACAGCTGGCCCGGGAATTTGAACAGGCGCATCCCTGGTCTTTGAACGCACCTCTTATAGACAAGCACCTGGATTAAGGAGCGAATTATGGCTACTGGCTTCACCTACCACGAACTCTACATGTGGCATCACACACCTAATTTTGCGGGTGTTATTCCCTATGGCAATCCAGTTCAACCCTATGAACATGCGGAAAACCCGGAGACCAAGCGACGTTTTCGCAACCTGCTTGATGTCAGCGGGCTGCTAAAAGATTTAACACTGGTGGAGCCCCGTGAGGCTACTGACCAGGAAATTCTCAGGTTCCATACAAAGGAACACCTGGAGAACGTTCGTTCCATGAACGATGACTACACCGGGGAAACCGGCATGCTAACACCCATGGGGCGCGGCAGTTTTGAAATCGCAAAGTTGGCGTCAGGTGGCGTCATTGAAATGGCGGATGCGGTGCTTGATGGAAAGATTGCCAACGGCTACGCGCTGGTAAGGCCACCGGGTCACCATGCCGTGGCTGACATGGGCATGGGTTTCTGTATCTTTGCCAATGCCGCACTGGCGGCAATGCACGCACTTGACGTTCGGAAGCTTGGGCGTGTTGCCACGGTCGACTGGGACGTACATCATGGAAACGGAACA